>JAEXTI010000094.1 GCA_023406965.1 Chloroflexota bacterium | reverse complement strand
CGCCGTGCAAGGCCCTCTCCCGAAGACGCGCCTACCCTGGCTGCCCCTCTGGATCTTTGCCTCGTTTTCCATCTTTGCAATTCTTTACAACACCCCAGACTCCCAGATCTACCTGATCCCCGCCCTGTTCACCGGGGCTATCTGGATCAGCTCTGCTGCTGTTTCGCTGTGGCCGGTTTCATGGAGAAATCAACCCGTGGGCAAGGTACTGGCCCTTATTCTCCTGCTTGTCATTCTTGCCCGCATTCCCTTCACCCTGACCCAGGTTGATCCGCGCAGCGATCTGCGAGCAGTCTCTTTTCTCGCCTACGCGCAAGAAATCATCCCCCGTGACGCGCTGGTCTTCACCCAGAACGATGCCGAAACCTTCCCGCTATGGTACCTGCACTTTGGCCTGAAGAAACAGCCAGGTTGGCGCATCATCGTCCTGCCCCTCACCCATTACGACTGGTACCGCCAATCGTTAGCCGCAGCTTATCCCGACCTGACTCTGCCTCAACCGACAGAAGCATGGGGAATCGCCCTTCCCGCGAAAAACCCTACCCTTTCTGTCTGTGACGTTGTCCAAATCGACGCGTCCGCCGGCCAGATGGATATTCGTTGTGAACCTTAAGCGCATCTGGCCCATCCTGCGCCTGGTCTTGGGCGTGCTCTTGCTCATCCTGGCTTTACGGCAAATGGACTGGCAAGCCGTGGGCGGCGCATTGGCCCAGGTGGATCCGGGCTGGCTGCTTCTGGCCCTGCTGTCTTTCCTGATCACCCAACTCATCAAGATCATGCGCTGGGGCTGGCTGGCGGGTCTACCGCCACGCATCTGGCTGGGTCGCCTGAGCGCAGCCTTTTTCATCGGACAAGCCGCCAATATCCTCCTGCCCGTGCGCGGAGGCGAGGTGGTTCGGCTGGGTTGGCTTTCAGCCGCTGCCAAAGGCGAACCTGCAATCACCGTCTCAGCCGGCGCGGCCCTGGTATTGGAAAAATACCTGGATATGCTGGCCCTGCTCATTCTTCTGGCCTTGCTCCTTCCGGTCCTGCCCGCCGAACTGCTGGCTCGCGCTCAAAATTGGCTCTTTCCGCTGGGCATCGCCGCGTCGATCCTCATCCTGGGCAGCCTGTGGCTTATTCCTATCCTGTGGCGTGCGCTTCGCCCCGCCCTCCAATCCCGTTTCAACTGGAACACAACCAAAGTAGAGTCCTGGCTGGAACGTCTCTCCACCCTGCGCAGCGCCCGTGTGCTGCTGCCTTCCACCGCTGCCACACTACTGATCTGGCTGATCATGTGGCTGACCAACCTGCTGGTCCTGCGCGCACTGCACCTGCCTGTCACGCTTCCAGGCGCGGCACTCTCTCTGGCCTTGATCTATGCCGGGCTAATCCCGGCGGTCATGCCAGGCAACTTCGGGCCCTTTTACTTCTTTGCCATGCTCGGTCTGGCCCCTTACGGTATTCACCCAGACGGGCAGGCCGCCTTTGCCATCCTGCTCCACGCCCTGGTAACCCTGCCCCCCCTGCTCATCTCCGGCGGGCTGCTGCTGGCGCCGCGCCTGGGAAAGCGAGCCCTCGCATGATCGTTTCAGTCATCATTCCCGCCTACAATGCAGAGTTTTTGCTGCCAAAGCTGCTCGAGTCTCTCCGCCAGCAAGAGGGTCTCACCTTTGGGCAGGATTACGAGATAATCGTGGTCGATGACGGCTCCAGCGACCGCACAGCCGCCATCCCTCCAAAATATGGCGCTACTGTCCTCAGCCAACCCAACGCCGGGCCTGCCGCCGCTCGCAATCACGGGGCCCGCGCCGCCCAGGCTCCCCTGCTGGCTTTCACCGATGCCGACTGCATCCCCGCACCCGACTGGCTCGCCTCGTTACTGTCACCTTTTTCAGATCCGCAGGTCGTGGGCGTCAAGGGTGTGTACCGCACCCACGAAAATGGCATCATACCGCGTTTTGTGCAAGCCGAGTACGCCTTCAAGTATGAGCGCATGCGCAAGCTGCCCCAAATCGACTTCATCGACACCTATTCGGCTGCCTACCGCCGCGAAATCTTCCTCTCAGAAGGCGGCTTCGATGAACGCTTCCCCGTTCCTTCCGTCGAAGACCAGGAATTTTCCTTCCGCCTGGCAGGCAAAGGCCATAAACTGGTCTTCCAGCCCCAGGCCGCCGTTTACCACCCCCACGACCGCAACTTGGGAGAATATATCCGTCGGAAATTCGGAATCGGCTACTGGAAAGCCTTCCTCTTGCGCCGGATGCCCGAAAAAGCCCGTGGCGACTCGCATACCTCGCCCACCCAGCCTCTGGAAATTCTCTCTGTCGGCCTGCTCGGGCTGGGCATGCTTCTCATTTTCTTCCATCCGGCAGGTTTGGGGCTGGCTTGCCTGGGCCTGGCCGCTTTCCTCATCCTCACCCTTCCGCTGCGGCGTTTCGTCCAACGCTCCGACCCGCCAATCCTCCGATTCGCTCCTTTCATTTTAATTATTCGAGCGCTTGCCCTTGGCTTTGGGCTGGCTACCGGATTCCTCTTCTCCAGAGTGAAGAAGCAGCCCTTCCACCAGTTTGCCGGAACCAATCAACAGGATTAAAATAGGTTTACTCTCTCGAAAGCGAGCGCACCCCGCCATGCCCTTATTCCGTACAACCGCCACCGATCAACCTGCCCCCACCCGAACTCCCGCTGTCCTATGGCTGCGCCGGGCAGGTCTGCTTCTCCTGGCCCTGCTCCTGCTGTGGCTGGGCTTCATCACCTGGCAGGGCCTGGCCTTGATGCAAAACGCCAAAGCTGGTTTGAGCATGACCCAATCCGGCCTGGATGGGCTCGATCCCGAGCAAGCGCTGGCGACCCTCACCGAAACCGAGCAGCACCTGGAGAGTCTGCGCGGCGGCCTCACCCCGCTCATGCCTGTCATGAATCTCGCTGCTCGCTTGCCCGGCAAGATGGGCCATTACGCTTCCCAGGCCGACCCCGGGCTGGATTACGCCATAGAGCTGGTTCGCACGGCCCGACAAGCCCTGCAAGGTCTGCTCCCAGCCTGGGAAACACTGAACAACCCGGCCTCCGGCGAAGAGCCTGCCACCGCCCGCCTGACTGCCGCGCTGGTGGAGGGCAATGCCTACTTCTACGGCGCGCGAGACTCCCTCAGCCGGGCCGCCGCCCTGCGCGGGCAAATCGACGGTAACTTGCTCCCCGAGCCGTGGGACAGCCGTTACCGGCAGTTCGACGAGAACTTCGAGCTGATCGAAGCCGCTCTCGACGCGCTTATCGCCCTGCCCGAGCTGGCCGGCCAACCGGAAGAGCGCACCTACCTGCTGGCAGCCATGAACGACGACGAACTTCGCGGCACCGGCGGCTTCATCTCCGGCCTGGGACTGCTGCGCGTCCAGGGCGGGGATATTGTCCGCCTGACGATGGTCGATTCCTACATCCTCGATAACCCCGTGGCCGAATATCCCGAGGCCCCTGGCGCGCTCAAAGAGTTCATGACCCTGGGTATGTGGCTGCCACGCGACGCCAATTGGTCACCCGACTTTCCCCGATCCGCCCAAGACCTGCAAAATTTATACACTCTCACTACCGGGCAAACCGTGGACGGTGTCATCGCCTTTGACACCCGCGCCGCCACCCTGTTTGTAGACGTGCTCGGACCGCTGACCCTTCCGGGCGCGCCGGAGCCAGTCAACGCCTCCATCGTCCAGTCCTGGATGCGCACCGCCTGGGGCCCTGAAGCGGGTCAAGGCATGACCGATGAATGGTGGCTGGGCCGCAAAGACTTTATGCTGGACCTGGCCCAGGCAGCGGTCGATCGCGTACAGACCCTCGAGGACCGCCAATCACTCGTCGACCTGGCCTGGACCGCCCGCGAAGCCCTCCAGACAGGGCACTTGTTCCTCTACTTCAACCATGAGACGGGTCAGGGCGCTTTAGAGCGCGCCGGGCTCGACAACGGCGTGCATCCCGGCCCCGGTGACTTCCTCATGATCGTAGACAGCAACATCGGCTTCAACAAGGTCAACGCCCGGATTACTTCCCAGGCGACTTACACAGTTGACCTGAGTAATCCGACCCAACCCAAGGCTTCTCTCGAGGTCGCCTACCAAAACCCCAGCCAGACTCCCGATGGCTGTACCCATCAGGCCGTTTACGGCGAGGACTATGGTGCCATGCAGAATCGCTGCTATTGGAATGCCTGGCGTGTTCTGGCAGCCGGCGGCAGCCGTCTGGAAAAAGCCAATGCACAGCCTGTTCCTGCCGAACAGCTCCTAAACGGTTCCGGCTGGGACGGAACCGTCCGCGCCGAACAAGGCCCCAACGCCACAGCACAATTTTCCGGTGTCATGGTCCTGCCTGGGCAGGCCGAACAGTCCTATCAGTTGGAATGGAGCCTGCCTACTCGGGTTGCAACCCAGACAGCCACGGGGTGGGCGTACACACTCAAGCTGCAGAAGCAGGGCGGTGCTGCCGGGCTGCCCGTGATCGTGCAAATCCAGGCCCCGCCCGGCACAACGCTTTCGGCGCAGGGTTGGACTGAGCAAAGCTCTGGGCTTTGGCGGTGGCAGGGCGCTGTCAACGAACCTCTCAGCTTTGAACTGTCTTTTGAGGCTGCGCCTTAATAGAGGCCGGACCTCCTTGACCCCCATAATTTCCGGTGATAAGATCACTTTAGCGTTTCGTTAAACCTAGCATTTTTCCACCTTTGTCAAACAACTGAACAGTGAGGAGATTTCCGATGAGTATCATCGAAGTAAATCATCTGACCAAGTATTATGGAAAATCCCGTGGGATCGTGGATGTATCCTTCAACGTGGAAGATGGTGAAATTTTTGGATTCATCGGTCCCAACGGAGCCGGAAAATCTACCACCATCCGGCTATTCCTTTCCTTGATTTTCCCGACCAAAGGAGATGCAAAAATCTTTGGCAAGGATTGCATCCAGTTTGGTCCGGAACTACGGCAAGAGATTGGTTACTTGCCCTCCGAAGTCTTCTATTACGAGGGCATGAAGGTGCTGGACCTGCTCAAGTATTCAGCCAGTTTTTTCAAGAAGGACTGCACGAAGCGTTTGTTCGAACTTGCCGATGTAATGGAATTGGATTTAAACAGAAGGATCAACGATCTTTCTTACGGCAACAAGAAAAAAGTTGGCATCGTTCAGGGTTTGCTCCACCAGCCCAAGCTGATCATCCTGGACGAGCCCACAGCCGGCCTTGACCCCTTGATGCAGCATAAGTTCTTCAACCTGATACGTGAAGAGAACAAGCGCGGCGCAACCATCTTTTTCTCATCCCACATCCTGGGCGAAGTGCAACGCCTGTGTAACCGCGTCGCAATTATCAAGGAAGGCAGCATCATCGAAATCAAGGACATGAAAACCCTGCAAAAGGACCAATACAAAAAGATCAGGATTACCGCGGACAGCCTGGACGAAAGCCGTTTTCAGGTAGAAGGCGTCAGCAAGCTAGAAAGAGAAAACGGAACCATCAGTTTCTTCTACAAAGGCGACATCAACGCGATCACTAAATTGGTCAGTAACGAAACACTCTCCGATTTGGCCATTGAAGACCTCACCCTCGAAGAGATTTTCATGCACTATTACGAATAGGCCCCGAAGATGAATATCTACCTGCATGAATTCAAAACAAAACTGCCTTCCATCCTAATATGGTCAGTTTCGCTGTGCGTCTTGATTTTGGTCTTCATGTCCATGTTCCAGGCATTTTCTGCCGACACGGCCATGGTCACCGAGTTAATGGCGAGCTTTCCCGAAGAGCTGCTCATCGCCTTTGGGATGACCGATATGGATTGGTCGACCATCCTGGGCTTCTTCGGACTCGTCTTCACATTTTGCCAGATTTGCCTGGCCGTTCAAGCCGCAAATTATGGCGTGGGTTTAGTGTCAATTGAAGAAACCGAATGGACAGCCGATTTTCTTCTCTCCAAACCAGTCGGTCGCGCTCAAATCATGACCAGCAAAATCCTGTCCGCGATCACTGGACTGGCCATTACCCAGGCAGTCGTCTGGGGTAGTAGCTTTATGTTTCTCAACATCTTCAGTGAAGGGCAGGAATTTCAGGTAAAACCGGTCGTTCTGCTGCTGCTCAGCATGACTGTCTTCCAATTGTTCTTTCTCACAGTCGGAATGGCGATTTCGCTTTTGGTGAAGCGGGTGCGGAATGTTCTGCCCTTCTCGATGGCATTGGTCTTTGGTCTCTACATCCTGAATGCCTTTGGCACCATGATTGGTGAAAAGAGTTTGGAAATTCTCTCGCCATTCAAACATTTCACACCTAGCTTTATCATTAAAAATGTAACCTGGGACTGGCCGTTGGTGATGATCAGCATAGCCCTGATTGTCATCTCATTAATCGCCGGCTATATCCTCTACGCGCGTCGGAATATCTCCTCGGCGGTGTAAGGAAAAAGACATGAATATCATCCTCAGAGAACTGCGCGCCAACTTGAAATCCCTACTCATCTGGAGCGGCATCATCATATTGTTCAACCTGGTCGGCTTTTCAAAATTCTCGGCTTTTTATGGAAACCCCGATCTCCTGACCATTTTGGACAGCATGCCCCCGGCAATGATTTCAGCGCTCAACATGAACGCATTCAACTTGACCACGGTGACTGGCTTCTTCGGCATCATGGACATGTATTTCAGCCTGATCCTGGCAATCGCGGCAGTCATGTGGGGCACCGATATTATCTCCAAAGAAGAACGCGACCGGACGGTCGAGTTTTCGCTGACCCTCCCGGTCACTCGTGGCAAGCTTGTGTTTTCAAAAACGATAGCGGCAGCGGTAAACTGTGTTGCCCTGTTGCTCGTCACATGGGTCTCCGCTCTGGTTTTTGCACAGAATTACCAGCCAGACGAAAAATATTATCAGTTTGTTTCAATCGCCATGCTGGCATTCTTCATCATTCAGATGATTTTCTTGGCCATGGGGATCTTCCTGGGATGTGCATTAAAGCGCCACAAGCTGGCCGGCTCGGCGGCGATGGGCATCCTGCTAGGAACCTATTTTCTCTCGATCCTTTCGGGCCTAACCAAGGATTTGGAGTTTTTGAAATATTTCACGCCTTTCAAGTACTTCGATGCAGCGTTTTTATTGCGCGAGTCCAGGCTAGAAATCCTATTTGTACTGATATCGTTAGGGATTGTTGTCGTATTTTTGGCCGGCGCCTACCTGACTTACTCGAAACGTGACCTTTACATCTAGGTTTCCAAACAAAACCTATAGATGCGCCCCAGACTTCAAGATCTTGGAACAGCAAATCCGCTCCCCAGTCAGGGAGCGGATTATTCTTATGTGAACTTCTCGGAGTTACTACTTACCGCAAGATCAGCGGCAGATGGATGTAGTATCCCAGGACCATCACGCTGTCCTCTGCGCGATTATCTACTTCTTCAACCTCGGGCCAGGCATCGCCCACCGGCCAGGCTTCTCCTGCCACCGCCACCCGCTCGCCCACCCAGGCAGTGATGGTTCCTTCCACCCGCGCCGTCACGCTTGCTCCCGATGCCAGCGGGCCAAATGGGCAGGTGAGAGTCAATCCATTCTGAGTGCAGCCGGTCAGTCCGGTGATCGTGACTCCTTCTAAAGTGGCGGGCAGTGTAAGAATCAACTCGCCAGAAGGCAAATCAATCGCCGCCTGGTTGGTTACGGTGAAGTCCCAGTAGAAGAGCTCCCCAAAGCCAGCCTGTGAAAGCGGAGCGGATTGAATCGCCAGGTTCAAATCCGTGCCGGTCACCATCAGGGTATACGCCTCCTCACGCACCAGCGGAATGGCGTCGCTACTTTCCCAGGCCAGCGTGAAGGGGTACACATCCGGGACAGCTGGGGTTCCATACAGCACAATTCCCGCCGGGCTGAGAGTCAGATCCAACCCAGGCGGCAGTACGCCGCCGGCAACCGATCCGGCGAAGGGCCTGGCTCCACCTTCTGGCAAGAATTCGTGCTCCCAATATGCCAGCGCTGTAATTTCGTTCACCGGCAGCGGGTTGATCGAAATCTGCGGCGCTTCTCCCACATCGTTCGCGCCCCAGCAGGTCAGCTTGGGCCCGTCGCGCAGTGCGCAGGTGTGGTCATCATAGGCGTCAATGAAGGTGAAATTGCCCAGGGGGCTGGCAGCCTGCCCTAAGGAATTATCCCCCCAGCATTCCACCAACCCCACTGGGGTCAACGCGCAGGTGTGATTCCCGCCCGCGCTGATGGTGCTGAACGGCCCAGTCGGAGGCGCGGATTGCCCCAACGTGTTGTCACCCCAGCAGGTCACAGCACCCGCAGCGTTAATGGCGCAAGTATGCGCTCCCCCCGCCGTGATGTCCACATACGGCCCACCTACCGGCGTAGACTGCCCCGCGCTGTTCGATCCCCAGCACACGGGCATTCCAGAAACGTCCAATGCGCAGGTATGTTCATCGCCTGCCGAAATTTTCAGCATATCCCAGGGCACCGGCGTGGCTTGGCCGGCTCCATTTTCACCCCAACAGGTTGGGAATCCCCTCGAGTTGAGTGCGCAGGCATGGCCCCGGCCCACAGTCAATGCCACAAACGGACCTGGAACCTTGACTACACCGCCGGCTGTGTCGCAACGTGCCTGCCCGTCGGTTTGCAACGCACAGGACAGGCCTTCCCCAGTGCCAAAAGCGTTACTTACTAGATCAAAGGCCGCGCTATTGCATCCCGTCCCCACGCAGCCCAAACTGCCATCGGAGAAGTGCACGTAGGTCTGCCTCACTCCGGTGAATACCTTATCCGGCTGTAAGAACGGCGTAATCGTCATGCCGCCAGTTAAAGTTTGCTTTCCAGCCAGGAATAACCCATCACCGGGATAGTTCACCGTGAAGGTCTTCGCTCCCGCGCTCAGGAAGTAGATCTCACAACTGCCGCTCCCGCCGGAAAGCGCGATCGAGCAGGAACGACCGTCATCGACAGTAACCGTCACCGTCCCGGTGGGCGCCGCGCCCATCACCGGCGAACTCAACGGCTGCTCGGTCACCAACACATTCACCCTCACCGGCACGCCCACCATCCCGCTCGAAGCAGGCTCAAACGTCGTATTCACCGCAACCGGAGAGCGAACCGTCATGGCATAAGATTGCGCCAAACGCATGAACGGATCGATCGCGCTCTCACGCACAGAGATATCAAACACATAACTGCCGGGTTGAGTGGGCGTCCCCGATATCACTCCGCTGGCCGAATCCAGGGACAACCCGGATGGCGCATCAGCAAGCGGCCACGAATACACGTATCCGCTTGTACGCCCGCCGCTGGCGGTCACCTTTCCCTGCCAGGCAACATTGGCGTCCACGGTTGGCAGAGTCGCCGGCGCTAAAGCCAGTTGTGGGGCTTGTCCCTGAGAATTTACCCCCCAACATTCCAGTGTCTGATCCGCGGCGCGTAGTGCGCAAGTGTGGTCCACGCCTGCGCTCACCGCCGAAAAACCGCCATATCCACTCGCAGCCGGGCCGACTTGCCCATAGCTGTTGTTCCCCCAACACACAACCGCGCCATCGCTGCGCACTGCGCAAGCATGGAAACGTCCAGCGTCCAAAGCCACAAATGTGCCTGCGGGCGGCGTTTTGATCGAATCCACAATCCCGTCCCCACCCCAACAAGCCAGGGTATCATCTGCCTTGATTGCGCAACCAAACACACCACCGGCGCGAACAACTTTTATCGAACCGTCCGCCTGCAAAGCTGCCGGAATAGTCGTACGGTTGAAAGACGAGCTTCCCCAGCACCGCCCGGCGCCGGTGTTCGTCAGGCCGCAAGAATGATAATCACCTACCGACACGGTGTGCCAGGAATATCCATAAGGCAGACTAGGCACCGCAGTGTAATCGCTCTTGCCCCAACAGTAAATCGAACCATTGCCATTGCGCCCGCAGGCATGGTTCACGCCTACGGAAACATTGGAGAAACCCAAAAAAGTTGGAGGCGAGGCCATATTGTAAGCGTTGGATCCCCAGCAGGTAAGTCTGCTGCCAGCGGAGCGCGCGCAAGTGGTAGACCCACCCGCGCTGATCTGGCTGTACGTGCCCGGCACAGACGTAGATTGGCCCGAGTCATTCTTTCCCCAACACACCGGCAAGCCGCTGCCGTTGATCGTGCAATTGAACTGATCTCCCGCAGATACGTCCGGCGTGATCACAATAGGCGAAGCACCATATGAGGTCGCCCCACTCGTACTGCCTGTGTAGAAACTGTCGCCCAAGTACTGCGCCGTTATAGAGCGCGTGCCTGCCGTCCCAAAGTATAAGGTACACTGTGCCGTACCGTCAGCCTGCACCTCACCCTGGCAAGAAACCCCGGCATCATCCGTGGTCACTTCCACCGAGCCGCTCAAAACAGGCGTGCTCGACCCAGATTTGCTCACCGCTACCGACACAGTCACCGGCGTGCCTACCGTGGCGCTAGCCGGATTAGCGGAAGAGATCGTGGTCGTGCTCCACGACGACTGCACATTCATGGGATACGCACGGCTGATCGGGGCCAGTTCCAACGGCAGGCTGCTGTTGGCAAAACTCTCCGCCAACCGCAGATTCGGTGT
>JAEXTI010000064.1 GCA_023406965.1 Chloroflexota bacterium | reverse complement strand
AACGCCGGAACATCCCGTAAGTTCTCCCCCTTTATTATAGTTTACTCATAACTACTCAGCCAGTGGTGGAAGAGAGCCGAATTTGAGGTGATTGCGGGGCGCGAAGCACCCCGCAATTACCTCAAATTCGGACAATTTCTTCGCCCTCTGAGCAGTTACGTTTACTCTTGCTTACGAGATGCAAAAAAGGGCTTCATTGGGAATCGGCGTGGTGAAACCTGCCACGGAAAATCCAAAGAGGCCAATAAGGGCGCGTAGGGGCGCAGCGAGATGCAGCAACTTCACCAACCAGCGCCTGGTAGCTGCGCCCTTCTGGAAAACACCCTTGTTCATGCATAGGCGGGAACAAGCCCCGCTCTTTACACCGGCACAAACGCCGACACTAATTTAAACCAATCGGTACCAAAAATCACCGACAACGTCAACACCGCGAACACGATCAAAATAATAAACCCGCACCCGCAGCCCAGGCACGAATTGCTCTTGAACCCAAACGTCTTCTGCAGCCATTCATACAGCCAGCGCAGAATGGATAATTTAAAAATGCCCATCAAACAACCAGGACGCTCATCCATATCATTCCTCCGATTTTGATCTACCTATATTCATCTACGGAGAAACGCCCTCAAAAGTTGCGTCACTCGACCAGTTCTTCCAGCCCCACCCAGCCGTGCTTGAGCGCCCACAGCGCCACCTGCCCGCGCTGATTCAATCCCAGCTTGCCCAAAACCGCCGTCACGTGGCTCTTCACCGTCTCGTCCCCAACCGTCAGCGCATCCGCGATCTGATGGTTGCTCATTCCTCGCGCCACCAGCAGCAGCACCTCGCGCTCGCGAGGGGTCAACTCTTCTCCTGCGCCGCCGCCATTTGCCACAACCTCCGCGGCAGAAGGATCGAGGAACAGATTCCCCCTCCCTGCCGACCGCACCGCCTCCAGCAGCACCTCTGGTAGCGCATCCTTGCGCACGTACCCAATGGCCCCCGCCCGCAGTGCAGCCGTCACCCGCGCATCGTCCATATACGCAGTCAGGGCCACCACGCGCGGCTTCTCGCCCAACTCATGCAATCGCTGCGTCGCGCTGATCCCATCCATGCCGCCCGGCAGCAGCAAATCCATCAACACCACGTCCGCCTGCCACGCTTCCAGCTTCTCAAAGGCTTCTTCTGCCGATGCCGCCTCGCCCACCACCGTGATATCTGCAAAGGACTCGAGGAAAGCACGCACGCCCCGCCGCACAACATGATGATCGTCTACCAGTGCCACTCGGATCATGTCCATGCCTCAATTATACGCTCTTGCGACTCATCCATAAACGCAGGTAGCTGAGCAGCCCCATCCCGCCAGTTGTAACCACGCACAGCGCCAGCAAACCCACAAACGAGAACACCTGGTACTGCGAGTAGTCGCCCAACAGCCGGGCGATCGTCAATGGTTCTCCTTGGGTGAGAGGATCCAGGTAAGGCACGAACCGAACTACGAGGGAAATCAATGCCGTGCCTACCGCCAGTGTTGGGGCCAACGGCGCCGCCAACCCCAGCGCAACCCCAGGCCAGGCCGAGTTGAATAAGACAGCCTGACCGGCCCAATACTGCACCGGGTTGCTTTGCTTTTTGGGGCGAGTTGCATATGTATAAAATGCTAGCCCCGCCGCCGCTGCCAGCGCAGCCAGGGCCAACCCCTCCATCCATGCCCCGTACCAAATTCCCAATAACGCCAGCAGCGGGAAAAAGGGCAGCAGGAACATGGCCGCCGATTCGGAATCTGTCAGGTACAGTTGGCCGATTTCGACCAACATACCGCGTAGTTGAAAAGCGAGCTTTCCAACCCACACGGACATCCCCACCCCAATCGCCGTAATAATCCCTAACATCCAAATGGAAACAACCGGCACAGCCTGCGGTTCGGAGTTTGGATTGAGCCAGGCGGAGCCCATCCACAAGGCTGCCCCCACTGTCACCCACACCGCCAGGTTGGCTAACTGGTAGGCTTCGCGCAGCAACTGCGGGCGCTGCCTGGGTTCTGCCCGGATGATCTCCCCATCCAACAACTTTCGGCTCAATGCCAGCCCGGTGAACAGGAATATCGCGGGAGTCAAGAACGCCAGAACCATGCTTGCTTGATTTGGCAAAGACAAACCTTGCAGCGACCATATGTTAATTTCATCGCGGAGGCTTGCTTCTAGAGTGGGCAGCAACAGCGCAGTGACAAAAAGCCCAATCGCTCCGCCCCCAGCCAAGGCAGTGCTTGTCATGCGCAATACCATCGCCTGCCGCCGGAAGTCCAACTTTTGCTCTCCGGCTTTGAAGCCGACCAACCCGCCCAGCAACCCCAACCCCGCCCCTGCCAGGATGAGCAACCATGCCATGATGAAGACTGTCAAGAATGTATTATTCGTGCTGGCGATGATCAAACCGGTCATCTGCTCACCTCCGCTGGTAGGAACCAGCCCGTGCAGTAGCAAAGGCATGCCCCCCTGACGACCCGCAAAGGTCGCGCCGATCATCCCAAACACCGTCAGCCCCGCAATCGCTCCTGCCGCCGCGCCGCATAAAGCCGCCCCGCTGCGCGTGCCGGGTTTAACCCAGCGCGCCGCCAGCCAACCAACCACCGGCAGCAGCGCCAGCGCCAGGATTTGCAGAACCACCGACCATGAATAGCCCGCCGGTGTCCAAATTTCACCAATCTGCCCGGCATGGATTTGGCCCCAGGGCTGGATCAGCACCGCCGAAATCACGGCCCCGCCCAGCAGACCAGCCAGAACCAAACGCCCCAACACTGGCGGCAGCTTTTCTGCCCCAACCTCCTCCGCCACCTGGCACGGCACCCGGAACGTAAGCAAAGTGCCCAGACCGGGTTGGCTTTCCACCGTCAACTTACCCTCCAAAGCTGCCGCCCTCGCGCGCATCCCCTCCAGACCGCTGCCGACCTGAACGTTCTTGACCTCAAAACCCTGCCCGTCATCGCGCACTGCCAGCACAACTTCGCCCGCGCTCTCGTCTTCGCGTAAATCCACGCTCACGTGTTTGGCTCGCGCGTGCCGGGCCACGTTGCTCAACGCCTCTTGCGCCACCCGGAACACGGCTTCTTGAGCACCGGGCGGCAACAACGCCTCCCCGGGCAATTCCCCGATCTCACATTCCACCATCGCCCCGCTGCGGTAGCCCAGGGCCTCGCACTGCTCGCGGATGGCTTGCGCCAACCCCACCCGCTCCAGCGGCGCCGGCGAAAGCTGTTGCAGCAACGCGTTCATCTCCACCAGCGCCTCGTGGGCCGAGCGCTGCACATCCGCAATCGCCTTCTGCGCCCCGGCGGCATCCGTGTCAAACCGCTCCTGTGCCGCCGCCGCGCTCATTTGAATGCTAAATAACTGCTGCTTAATCGAATCATGCAGATCACGTGCCAGGCGGTTGCGCTCTTCCTGCGCAGCCTGCCGGTCGGCTTGCGAAAGCCACTGCTCGCGCAACCCGGCTGCCTGTTGAGCAGCCTGAGTCAACCGGTTCACCCGCCGCGCCAATCCTCCTAATGGATCCAATCGCCGCACTGGCAACACCTTCACCGGCTGCCCATTCTCATATCGGATCAATACTCCAAGGATTCCCTTCAGCGAATCAATCAGCGGCACTGCTGCCAACAGCGAGACCAGCATGACAACCCCCACCGCCAAAAGCCAGTTGTAAGATAATCCAAACACCACCCCCACAAGACCGCTCAACACCAACCCGCCCAGCAGATAAATACAAAAATATAACCACCCGGTTTTCTTTTCCATTATTTCACCTCTTGTTTCCAGGGTAACAATTTCTGCATTTGGCGTCATCCCCCGCGCAGGGGAATTTCCACCATCGGATGTATAATTGATATGTGACTACTAAGCCTTAGGCGGAAAAGGCAAGCTATTACTCTGAAATTACGACTCAACCAGGGGTGGAAGAAGCCCGAATTGGAGGGACTATGTCCGCCGTATTGACCTTCGAGCAAACCATTCAAGCTCCAATCGAGCAAATCTACCGGGCATTTACCAACGCCACGGCCCTGCGAGAATGGCTGTGTGACACGGCTACCGTCGATGCGCGCTCTGGTGGCCGCGTGTACCTGGCCTGGATCAGCAATTACTACGCCGCCGGCGTCTACACCCAACTAGAACCCAACGCGTTGGTAGCCTTCACCTGGGCCGGCCGCGACGACCCCGCTCCCACGCATGTCGAAGTGCGCATGACAGCCTCAGGCCCCTCCGCCACCCTGCTCACCCTCCATCATTCCGGCCTGGGCGATGACCCCTCCTGGCTTCCGGCCCGCAAACAAATCACCCAGGGTTGGACCAAGGGTTTGAAAAACCTGGTCTCTGTCCTCGAAGAAGGTCCCGATTTGCGCATCACCATGCGCCCCATGCTTGGCTTCATCCTGGGTGAGATCAACCCAAGAATTGCCGATGAGCTGAACTTGCCCGTGTGTGAAGGGATGCGCCTCGATTCCCTGGTCGCGGGTATGGGCGCCGATCGCGCGGGGCTGCAAAAAGACGATTTAATCGTCTCATTGGACGGTAAACCCATCGCTCAATTTGCCGATCTACCCGGCATTCTCTCGGCGCGCCAGGGCGGAGATTGGATCGAAGTTGAGTTTTATCGCGGCCCGAAGAAGCATCAGATCAGCCTGGAGCTAAGCCGCCGCCCGCTGCCCAACATCCC
>JAEXTI010000044.1 GCA_023406965.1 Chloroflexota bacterium | reverse complement strand
TCGCGCTCAAAAGGCGCCGTGGACCCGCCTGCGCGGTGAAATTGCTCCAAAACCATCACGCTGTGCCCGGCTTGCGCCAATGCCGCGGCGCAGGTCAAGCCAGAAACGCCCGAACCGATGATGATCGCTTTCATGCTTCCCTCCCCGGAAGTCAAAGGACTTGTCAATCTTCCAATTCAAACGCCGAGTCAAAAAATTCAACCAACCGCCGGGCGTACTCCTCGGGCCGTTGGGTAGGCCCATCGCAGTGGGTGGCCTCTTCAATAATCCATGTCTGCGCATTCGGCCCCGCGAAGCGGGCGTAATGCTCGATCCGCGGCGCCTCACTTCCCAACACTCCCTTCTCGGTTCCACCACCCACCAGCATGATCGGCCTTGGGGCGATCTTGTGAATCTGGTCGATCATCGGCGGCGGGGCCGGGATGCCCAGCTTCTGCACGTACATTGCGTCCAGCATGTGATTTGAGATCTTCACCAGCGCTTGCACTACATTTTGCGCCGGGGCGTTATCCGCCGAGCGGATGATCCCAGGCCCATCCGACCAGACGGCATCAATTTCCGGGGAATAGATTCCCCCCTGGAGCGCAATTTGCCCGCCCATCGAGCAGCCCGCGATCCCAATCGGCGCCTGCTCTTTGCCCAATCGTTCACGGATAAAGTCCACCGCGCCGAGCACATCCGGGCCGTCTTCCCAACCATACGAGCGACGATCCCCCCCGCTTTCTCCCGAAGCGCGCTCGTCATACATCAACACCCCATACCCGGCCTTGACCAGGATCTCTGCGTACCACAGCATACTGGCGCGCGTCCCGCCATACCCATGCAATAAGATGATCACTGCCCCGTTGGCAGGGGGAACATACCAACCCGCCAGTTGGATGCCATCGCCGCCGGTGAAAGTGACTTCTTCCAGCGGCAGAGTCGTGCCGGGCGGAATGTCAACATTTTGATGCGCAGGGGCGGTCTCCAACTGGAGGGTGCGGTAATTTTCGGAATACATCAGGCTTCCGCTGGCCAGCGCCAGGATTACAACCCCAAACCCGAACAGCTTTAAGAAACCCGCCAATACCTTGCGCGGAGTCACCGGGCCGGATGCCTGCGTCGGATGAGGTTTCTTTCGCCTGCGAAAAACCAAAATCAAGGCTGCCAAAACCAAAAGCAGGAGAAGACTCAGCAGAAAAATCAGGTTCAAAAAAGGTGTGTTCAAAGCGCCCATCCTGGATCATTCTCCTGTTTTTCATTATATAGCCATTTATTAAAACAATTCGATCCCAAGCCGGCCGCCCCGCGCGCGTTTAAAGACCTGACAGGTTTTAAAAACCTGTCAGGTCTAACATAGAAGCCCGAGATGAGGCTAAAAACATGCGGGGTAAGTTATCAAATCTCACTTCGCCATCTCCGTCGAATTTGAGCTTTCTCCTTCCAATTCGTGAAATTCGTGTACATTCGTGGAGAGTTCTTCTCTTCTCTCCAATATTTGACCCGCGCCCCTTTATTCATTACAATCAATCTATGAACCTGACTCTCCAAGGCGGATTCTTCCGCACCGACCACGACCCGCCCGCCTGAAGACTGCCTCCCCCGTTTGCCTTCCTGGCGGCGCGCCGCCCACTTTTACCCGTAATTAATCGCAAGCAAGGATCGACCATGTCCCCAGTAACTTTTCCCTCCAAACGCCACCCCTTCTATCAGGACGTGCCTGATGAGAAATGGAACGACTGGCGCTGGCAGCTCTCCAACCGTCTCAACTCGGTAGAAGACTTCGAAAAACTCTTCACACTCACCGAGAGCGAGCGCAAGGCCCTCTCGGCGCAGGGCCTCTTCCGCGTGGATATCACCCCCTACTTTGCTTCGCTGATCAACCCCGACGACCCCAGGGATCCCATCCGCTTGCAGGTGGTGCCCCAGGCCGATGAGATTGTGCCCTTCACCGGCATGATGGAAGACTCGCTGGCTGAAGACCGCCACTCGCCCGTGCCGGGACTGGTGCACCGCTACCCCGACCGCGTGCTCATGCTGGTGACCACGCAGTGCGCCTCGTACTGCCGCTACTGCACCCGCTCGCGCATCGTGGGCGACCCCAGCGCCACCTTCTCGCGCACCGAGTTCGAGATGCAGATCGAGTACCTCAAGAACACGCCTCAGGTTCGCGACGTGCTACTTTCAGGCGGCGACCCGCTCACCCTGGCCCCCAAGCAACTGGAAGAGTTGCTGCGCCGCCTGCGCGAGATCCCCCACATCGAGATCATTCGCATCGGCAGCCGCGTACCCGTGTTCATGCCTCAGCGCATCACCCCCGAGTTCTGCGACATGATCCAGAAGTACCACCCCGTGTGGATGAACATCCATGTCAACCACCCCAACGAAATCTCCCAAGAACTGGCCGATGCTTGCGACCGGCTGAGCCGGGCGGGCGTGCCCCTGGGCAACCAGAGCGTGCTGCTGGCAGGCATCAACGACTGCGTGCACATTCAGCGCCGACTGGTGCAGGACTTGGTCAAGATCCGCGTGCGCCCCTACTATATCTACCAGTGTGATTTGGTGGAAGGCGCCGGGCACTTCCGCACGCCGGTAGCCAAGGGCGTGGAGATCATCGAGGGGCTGCGCGGGCACACCTCCGGCTACGCCGTGCCCACCTACGTGGTGGATGCGCCCGGCGGCGGCGGCAAGATTCCGGTGATGCCCAATTACATGATCAGCATGTCCGACCACAAGATCATTTTACGCAACTACGAGGGCTACATCACCACCTATGAAGAGCCGGTGACCTACCAGCCCCACGACCCCAAGACCTGCGCCTACTGCCAGAGCCGCCGCCCCGAGCCGGGGCAGACCGGCATCAGCGGGCTGCTGGATGGAGACGAGATGTTCATCAAGCCGCAGGATTTTGACCTGCTGCACAACCGTGGTGGGGGCGCTCACCGGCTGCGTGCCGACGAAAACAAGTGGAAGCCGCTAGGCATCGGCGGGCAAACACACGAGGAAATGTAAAGGGAGGTTCTGCTATGCACTACCGTCGATTGGGCCGCAGCGGCCTGAAAGTAAGCGAGATTGCATTGGGCGCATGGGTGACGTTTGGCAGCCAGTTGAACGAAAAGGCCGCCGCCGACCTGATCCACGCGGCCTTTGACCAGGGGGTCAACTTCTTCGACAACGCCGATATGTATGCGAACGGGCAGGCCGAGGTGCTCATGGGCCAGGCCATCCGCGATATTCCCCGCGAGCAGTTGGTGCTTTCTAGCAAAGTCTTCTGGCCCACCACGCCCGGCCCCAACGGGCGCGGCCTTTCTCGCAAGCACATGAGCGAATCGCTCCACGCCTCGCTCAAGCGCATGGACACCGACTACCTGGATCTGTACTTCTGCCACCGCTTCGACCCGGACACGCCCGTGGAAGAGGTGGTGTGGACGATGAATCTGTTCATCCAACAAGGCAAGATCCTCTACTGGGGCACCTCAGAGTGGGAACCAGCCCAAATCATGGAGGCCATCGGTGTGGCCCGCCAGTTGAATCTCATCCCTCCCACCATGGAACAGCCGCAGTACAACCTGTTCCACCGGCGGCGCGTGGATAACGCTCTTTCGCCCATTTGCCGCGAGCACGGCCTGGGCCTGACCACCTTCAGCCCGTTATACTACGGGATCCTCACGGGAAAGTACAACGAGGGCATCCCCGAGGGCAGCCGCGCCACACTGGATAGCATGGCCTGGATCCGTGACCGCATCACCCCGGCTAGAATCCAGGCGGTGCGGCAGTTGACGGCCCTGGCCGAAGAGATCGAAATGACCCCCGCCCAACTGGCCCTGGCCTGGATTTTACGTCGTAAGGAAGTGAGCAGCGTCATCACCGGCGCGACCAGCCCCGAACAGTTGGATGAAAACCTGGCCGCCGCCGAAATGCAGGAAAACCTGACCGAAGAGGTCATCGACGAAATCTTCCGCATCATCGGCCCGGTGGAAGACCCATTGTAGGCGAAAACACAAACCCCTAAGGGTCTCAGAAGATCCTTAGGGGTTTGTGTATGCTAAACCTCGTTCAACCGCTCGACCTTGCCATGAGACAGGCGCAAGGGAATCAACCCGGCTGCCAGGCTCGCGGCGCCACCCAGGATCAACCCGGCGAGTTGCCCCAAAAAGACTGGCAGTTCAAGAATCGCCGCCAAAAGAGTCGGCCCGGCATACAACCCAAACACAACCGGTAAAAACAACATCCCAACGATGTTACCCAAACAGCCAATGGTGCTGTTAATCTGCTGGGGATTGTCCCAGTCAAACTTGGCCCCGTTGATGCCAAAATACAGGTAGATGCCGGTCATGCCAACCAAAACCAGGGCCAGCAAGGCCTGGCTGAGCAGCATGGAATACCAAGGCGTGCCCTTGAGAATTTGCACCACAAGCAAATACAGGCTGCAAACCACAAAAGGCGGCACATAACCTACGATAAATTTGGCGGTGATCAGCGTACCGGGCTTGAGGGGCGCCGATTTGACCATCCAATAACTCTTCCCTTCTTGCGAAAAGCTCAACCCCGCCAGGTTGGTCACCAGCATCCAGCCGAGGAACAGGGTGATGGCCACATCGCCATACAGGAAGAAGTTCTCCATGATCTGGGCAAATATGGCAGGAGCCTCGCCCTGCCCCATGGGAATCTGGTTATTGTTTCGCAAGAAGCTCACCGCATAGACAATGCCCAGGATTAGCGGGGTGACGAGCTGAGAAGCGTTGCGCAAATCGCGGCGGTAAAGCAGCAGGTCTTTGACGATCATTGCGCGCACAGGGGCGGGCAGCAGGCGAGTAATGAGGTTTGGTTGAGAGACCTGGGAGGCTTTGGCGCCGTTGACTCCGTGCGCCTTCTTGCGGCGGTTGTTTTGCAGGCTGGACCAGCCTGTGTAGTACAGGCGCTCGGCAGTCACCAGGGCCAGATAAAAAACGCCGCAGGTCAGCCCAAGAGCCAGCACCAGCAGCCCCAGCCCGGGCAACCAGTTGCCCTGCCCAATATGCACCAGGCCGTCTCCTACCCAGGTGAGCGGCGACCAGGCCGGAGCGGCGCGAGAAACGTCGCTGAGGGCGGCGTTGAATTGCTCTTCTTCCACCTCGACAAAACGGGCCATTTGCGAAGAGGCGAAGAAGAAGGTGCCCACCACAAAACCCAGCACCTCCGCCACCCGGCGGGCCGGGAAGAAACGCGCCACCACCATCACCAGCAGGCTCGAAAGCCCCGCCGCGGCCAAAGCCAGAGCGATCAGGCTGATCAGCATCAGCGGGTAATACAGAAAGTTGTAATTTGCGCTGATGCCCAGGCCAAATAACACCGGCAGGATGAACATGCCGCTGATCAGAAAGTTGGGTAGCACGGCCTGGATGAGCTTGGCGATGAAAACCGAGCGAATGGGAATAGGCGTGCTCATCAAAAAGTCCATGTCACCCGAAAGATACAGCCCCTGCAGCAGAACACTGAAGCTAGTGAAAAGCAGGGCAAAGGTAGAGGCCGTTAGCAAGAGCGTCGGCAGATTATCCAGCAGGCCGGTGAAATCGCCCATCTCGGCAGCTTCGATGAACTCGGGCGTTTGGAGAAAGCGCAGCAGCGCAATGGAACCCCACAGGACAAAGCCCAGGAAGATGGCTGCCATCAGCCACAGCACAATGGTGCCGATTTTGCGGCTGGTTTTGGCGCGCTTGAAATTATTGATCGAGATAACCACCTGGAGGCGCAAGAGCTTCCAAACAGAAGCCCACATGCCCGGCTGGCGGAAACCATTCTGCAAAGCGGTCATTTCAAAACCTCGGCAATCTCGGCGAACTCGGCCCCGCCGGTCAGGCCCAGGAAGAT
>JAEXTI010000002.1 GCA_023406965.1 Chloroflexota bacterium | reverse complement strand
AAGGGGACCGCGGGGCGCATACAAGACGCTCAACCTGGCCGAAAAACCGCCCAGGCGAATGTTGCGGCGCAGCAGCATGGCTGCGGCGGGCAGTTCCGGCCACAACTGGGGCAGGGGCTGCCAGCCGTATTCAGCTTTGATGCGGCTCCAGTTCCAGGTCTGGAGGATGTTGGCGCCCGGCAGGCGGGCTACGGCGGCGTCCCATTCGGCGGCGTGGATCATGGGTGTCATTCTCCCCGCCGGGCCGCCCAGCGGCGGTACAGCGCATAGAGGAGAGGGTTGTAGACTTTTTCGTAGGTCGGGGCGGCGCGGCGCAATGCTCCGCCGAAGCCGCGTTTGAAGCGGTATACGCCCCACAGGTCGTCTGAGCGCTGCTCAAAACCGGCTTCCAGCACGTCTTCGTCCTCGTCTGGAACTCCCCACAAGTCGTATTCGGTGCAGCCGCGGGCAGCGGCCCAACGCATGGCTTCGAATTGAAGCAGGTAGGTGGGCATGCGGTTGCGCTCCTGGTCGTTGGATGCGCCGTAAAGGTACCAGGAGCGTTTGCCCAGGGCAAAGACCATCAGCGCGGCCAAGGGGTGGCCTTCAAATTCGGCCAACAGCAGTTCGGCCAACCCGCGCGAGTGGAACAGGTCGTAGGCGCGGCGGTAATATTCCAGGCTGTGCACGCCGAACCCATCGCGTTGACCGGTGGTTTGCATCAGGGCGTAAAAACCATCCACGTCGCTGGTGGGGAGCACGGTGATCTCTTTGCGTTCGGCCAGGCGGATGTTGTAGCGCGTTTTTTGCTTCATGCGCTCCAGCCAGGCGGATTCGGGGCCTTCGAGCGAAATCACCAGCGTGCGGCGCGGCTGAACAGGGATGCCGTCGGCGCGAAAGCCGGGCAGGCTGACAGAAGCATCGAGGGGTTCAAAATCCCAGCGGTCCGGCTCTACTTTGAGCACGATGGCGCGTTTCTGGCGGCACAGGCGGTCTACCTCCGGCCACAGGCTGGGCCAATCGGGGCCGAGGGGGCCTTTGGGTAGGTAAGCCACGCTAAATCCGGCTACATGACGGAAGAGGATTTGCGCTCCAGTTTGCCCAACCCGAATGCGCTGCGGCTGCCAGCCAAAAGCCGATTTTAACTCACCCCAGGCGGCGGTTTGCAACACGTGGGCATCCGCGGCGCTGCTCAGAAAAGCATCCCATTCGGCAGAGGAGAGCAGGTTCATCAGTCAATCGCGGTGAGTTCAAGCGGCGGGGTGCTGCGGATGGAAGCGCAGGGTACGACTTCGTCCAGCATGGTGATCACTGCTGTCTGGTCGCCTTCGCGCGACAGGCGGATCAGTTCTTCGACCAAATTGAGCAGGTCCTTTCCGCCAATGTCCTGGCATTGGCCTTCCAGGCGGAAGATGTCGGGGTGGGAAGTTTCCAGGCGGGGGTCGCCCTCCTCCCACAAATCTTCGCTGATCTTTTCACCAGGGCGGATGCCTGTGAAGACGATTTCGATGTCCTTGCCGGGCTCCAGGCCAGACAGGCGGATGAGGTCTTCGGCCAGGTCCAGGATGCGCACCTGTTCGCCCATGTTGAGGACGAAGGTTTCACCGCCCTGACCCATCGAAGCAGCTTGCAACACCAGGTGGACGGCTTCGGGGATGGTCATGAAATAACGCTGCATATCGGGATGGGTGATGGTGACCGGGCCGCCCATGGCGATCTGGCGTTTGAACAGGGGTACAACACTGCCGCGGCTGCCCAGGACGTTTCCGAAGCGAACCACCGAATAGGCGCGTCCCGAGCGGCGGGCAGCGTCGAGGATGAGCATTTCGGCCAGGCGTTTGGTGGCGCCCATGATGTTCACCGGGCGGATGGCCTTATCGGTGGAAATCATCACCAGACGTTCCACGTCTTCCTGCAAGCAAACCTCAACAACGTTCAACGTGCCAAGAATGTTGTTGGTGACGGCTTCTTCGACGTTCACTTCCATGAGCGGGACGTGCTTGTGGGCTGCGGCGTGAAAGACGATTTGCGGGCGAAGGCGGTGGAAGACGGCTTCCAGCCGGGAGCGGTCGCGCACATCGGCGATGACCGGGCGGAGGATGAGCGAGGGGAAGTTCTCGCGCAGTTCGAGCAAGGCTTCGAAGATGCTGTTCTCGCCGTGTCCCAGGAGGATTAACTCGGAGGGACCCCAGCGGCCAATCTGGCGGCACAACTCGCGGCCAATGGAGCCGCCGGCGCCGGTTACCAGCACTACCTTGCCGCCCAAGGTGCCGCCCACCAATTCTTCATGAATGTGGGCAGGCTCGCGGCGCAGGAGGTCGGAAATTTCGACCTCGCGCAGGCGGCTGACATTGACTTTGCCACCCAGCAGCTCGTAGATGCCGGGCATGGTGCGGAAGGGGACGCCTTTGAGGCGGGAGACATCGGCTACCAGGCGGACCACCCGTCCAGGCGCGGAGGGGATAGCAATGACCACCTGGTCGGCGTGAGTCACGTCCAGAATGTGGGAGAGGTCGGAGAGGGTACCCACCACCGGCACGCCGTAGATGGTCTGGTGCTGTTTGGCGGGGTTGTCATCCAGGAAGCCCACCGGCAATTGGTAGAGTTGGGGGTTTTTTTGTAGCTCGCGCACCACCAGCGCACCGGCATCGCCGGCGCCGACGATGAGCACTTTTTGCATCTGGCGGGGGACAACCCCATTTTGCAGGGCCTGGTTGACCCGGTTTTCGGCCAGCAAGCGCAGGGCAAAGCGCATCCCGCCGACCAGGGCTACGGTGAGGAAGAAGTCCATGACCAGGACAGAGCGAGGGAAGCCAATGAACGCGCGCATGGCTGCCAACGAGATCATCACCGCCGAGAGGAGAACGGAAGAAGTCGCTACCGCCATGACGATGAGGGATAATTCACGGGTGGAGGCATAAATCCACATACGGCGGTACAACCCGAAGAAAAAGTATGCCGCGGGTTTGATGATCAAGGCCGCGCCAATCATCCAATAGGCCGACGGTAAGTAGATGTAAAAAGTATCCGTCAATTCCAGGCGCAAGGCATAGCTGCCTAGCACGGAAATGATGATCAGTAGCAAATCTGCCGCTAAGATGTAACGGTTTCGTACGCTGGGTACGGGTTTAGTCCTCATGAGTGCGCTTACGTTCCTCTCAAACCGATGACTTGCCCGACGGTGCGCAGGATAATGATGATATCGAGCAAGAGATTGCGGTGCTTTATGTAATAAAGATCGTATTCGAGTTTAATGGCGGTGTCTTCCACGGTGGCGGCATAACCAAAATTGATTTGAGCCCAACCGGTGATTCCGGGTTTCACCAACAGGCGGGCGCGATAGAAGGGCACTTTGGCTTGCAGGTTGTTGACCAGTTCGGAGCGCTCGGCGCGCGGGCCTACCAGGCTCATCTCGCCACGCAGGACGTTGAAGAACTGGGGCAGTTCATCGAGGTGGCTTTTACGTAAAAATCTACCCACGCGGGTGATGCGATCATCATTTTCGGTGGTGACGCGAGCCTTGCCGTCAATCTCGGCGTCGTTGTGCATGGTGCGGAACTTGATGATCTTATATTCGCGGCCATTCTGGCCCAGGCGGTTTTGAAAAAACAGGACCGGCTTGCCGGAGTCAACCAGGATTGCCACGGCGATGAAGGGCGAGAAGATCAAGGTGAGCAGCGAGCCAACCAGCCCGCCTAAAATGTCGAGCAGGCGCTTGCTCAATTCATAAAGACCGCGGGCGTGGGCCTGGTCGACGAAAGACCGCAGAATCCAATCGGATTGCAGGAGGAAAATGGGCACGCGCCCCAATAACTGCTCGTAGACCAGCGGCATGGTGGTAATTTCGGCGCCTTGCTCTTCGGCTTGCAGGAGGGCCTGGAACATTTCGGGGCGCATTTCGTTGGAAATGGCAAAGATGACATCGGAGATTTTTTCGCGCTCGATAATTTCCAGTAAAGCATCTCCGGCGCCGATGACGGAGTAACCCTCGATGATCGTGCCGAGTTTTTCGG
>JAEXTI010000021.1 GCA_023406965.1 Chloroflexota bacterium | reverse complement strand
CCGAATTCACTGGCGAAGCGGGTCATGCGCTTGCGGTAGAAGGTGAAGGGCTGCAATCCATGCCAGACCTGCCATAAATGGGTGTCTCCATAAGCGTCGCTGTTGGTTTGCTTTAAGAATTCGCCCGAAGAGGGTGAACTGGGCCAATAAGGGCGGTCGGGGTCAAGCTCGGATAACCATTCGGGCAGTTGGTGATAGAAGAAGCTGTCACAGGCGGCGGTGAGAGATTTGTCGCGATTGAACAATCCCCACATCATTTCGATCTCATTGTTGCCGCACCACAAAGCCAGGCTGGCGCGATGCCTCAGGCGGCGTATCGCGTCGACGGCTTCGAGGCGGGCATTTTCGAGGAATGCAGGTTCATCGAAGGGGTAGGCGGCACAGGCATACATGAAATCGTGCCAGACCAGGATGCCATGGCGGTCGCAGGCATCGAAGAAGGCCTCGTCCTCGTAATACCCGCCACCCCAGACGCGGAGCATGTTCATATTGGCTGCGGCGCAGTCGCGGATCCAGCGTTCGTAGCGCTCGGAGTTCAGGCGGGTGGGGAAGGAGTCAGCGGGGATCCAGTCGGCTCCTTTGGCAAACAGTGGCACGCCGTTGACCTCAAAGGTGAAGGTTTTGCCCCATGCATCGGGGTCCTGGCGCAGTGACAGACGGCGCAGTCCCACCTGGAAGGTGCGTGCGTCCAGAGCCTGCTCGTCTGCTACCAAAATTACTTCTACTTGATATAGTGGTTGCTCGCCGAGGCCGTTGGGCCACCACAGTTGCGGTGATTCTACTTCCAGCGATAGCTGTGTGCTGGTGGAGTGCGGACTACCTGTGGCTGAGTCGAAGGGGGTTTCCACCTCTTGTACGGAGCCATCCGGGCCGGTTAGTTTCATGCGGAGCATAAGATGTGCCGCTTGCCAGGTTTCCACCTGCGCGTCGGCGGTCAAGTTTACCCGCCCATCCTGGTGATGTTGGCGGAGGTGAACGTCGGTGAGCCTGGCAGTTGTATAGCCGCGCAGCTCGATTTCGCGCCAGATTCCGCTGACGGGCAAGCGCGGACCCCAATCCCAGCCGAAGTGGCTTTGCACTTTGCGCAAGTAGGCCATGCCGCCGTTCATGGCAGTGGGCAATTTACGTTCTTGCTGGCGCTTGTTAATGTAAGCAACTGGGGAGTGGAAGAGGATTGACAGTTTATTCTGGCCTGCCTGGAGAGCGTTCTTCATATCCCAAGTGTAGGTGCGGAACATGTTGTCGGTTTTGCCCAGGAGCTGACCGTTAAGGGTGACTTCGGCTAGCGTATCCAGTCCGTGACAAACGAGTTCGATGTGTTCTTCGTTGAGCAAGTCGTCACTTACCTCGAACTGGCGGTGATATTCCCAATCGCGGTCCGCCACCCACTGCACCTGCTTTTCGTTTTCACGGTCGAATGGATCGGGGATTTTTCCGGCGGCCATCAAGTCGGTGAAGTTTCCGCCAGGGACGATTGCGGGCAGCCATTCGTTGCTGTTTACTTCACGCATTTGCCAGTTGCCAGACAGGGATAGTTTGATCATTGGGGATCCTTTTCCAGGAATTTATGGAATTCATCTATTCTACGTTGAATAATAGCAAAATCCTGGTTATGATATGGATATATTTTTTAGATTTTTGCAAAAATTTAAGGCCAATTGATGCAATCCAAGAAACTCAATCGCGCAATTCAGCAGTTAAAAATGGCAGGCTACCAACATGTGTCGCCAGAATTGGAGCAGGTCTGGTTGGCAATGTTGCTTAATGAGCAAATTGATCTGGAACAATATCTGGCTCCTGATAGCCTGGGCCGGTATGAACTGGCGGCAGACCCGCTGCGGTCAATCAAGAACATGATGATCTGTTTGGTGACGGTGATCTGCCGCCACGTTATTATGCTGGGAGTGGATCCCGAGAGCAGTTATGCGCTTAGTGACTATTCAATTTTCGAAGTAGAAGAGTGCGGCAACCGAGAAGAGGTCAGCCAGTTGGCAGTTCAGGTGGTGAGAAATTATGCCGAGTTGGTGAAGGCAGCCAAAAGTTTGCGTTATTCTTTTCCGATCATGCGTGCCTTCCAGTATGTACGCCAGAACCTGTATGAACCCTGCCGGTTAGATGAAATTGCCAGGGCAGTGAAGCTCAATCCGAGTTATCTGTCGGCCTTGTTCAAGAAAGAGGTGGGGGTTAATCTCAAGGAAACCATTCGCAAGCTGAAGCTAGAAGAGGCCCGGCGCTTGTTGGCAGAGGATGGGTATAGCATCGCAGAAATTGCCTCTTTGTTGGGCTATTGTAGTTCGTCCCATTTTGCAAGAGAGTTCCAAAAGGTGTACGGATGCAGCCCGCGGGAGTTTAGGATTAGCGCTGCTGGAGAGGAAATGGTAGTTGAGGGCGAGGCGCCTGTGGTTTAATACCCTAATTCAAAACCAGAGAGTTATTGCCCCGCCAAACACCACAAATTCAGGACTTTTCTACCAGAGCACGAGTAGTTAAACCAGAGAAACGCTGCTCTTTGTATTCAAGGGCAAGCCTGATCAGCTTGCCTACCCTATGCTACCTCAAGTACTTCTTTGTTAAGGCCGTGGTTCAACCTTCATGTGCCGCGGTTCTCGGACGGCAAAACGGAATACCGCCCAGCTAATGACCCCAAAAACCGCTGCCACGATGAACATGGCCTGGTAGCTGACGGCTCCTGCAAACCAGCCGCCGATCAACGGGGCGACTGCTGCCATGATCCCCGGGATGGTATTGGCCAGGCCAATGTAAGTGGCGCGGTTTTCAGCATCCGTGAATTCGTACACGATAGAAACACCCGATATATATGTCCCGGCACCGATTGCCCCGCGCATGAAAAAGATGAGAAAGAACCATAGCGGACTAGGAGCCACGACTGCCACGAGCAGCCCCAATGTACTGAGAATCATACATATTTCCAGGTTCAGTTTGTGGCCTTTTCGGTCAGCAAGAAAGCCAAAGAACAAGTTCGCCAGGGCCAACCCAACCTGCATGGCAATGGTGAATCCGCTAGCTTGCGCATCGGACATGTTCCAGGTCTTTACGGCATAAACCACCAGAAACCCTGTGGCCATGCCATTCAGCGCAAACAGAATTTGGGCTAGCAGGTACATGCGCAGGTTGTGGTCTTTGCGTAAGACCTGCGGTAATGACCGAAAATAATCCCATTGAGAGACCGGAGGCTTATTACTTTGAACGGCGGGCTCGCGTGTGAGGGAGAGGAAGAACCAGGAGAAGAAGATGAGCACCCCTGCGATGGCAAAGGAGATCACGAAACCTTGAGGAAATGAGAAGCTGGATAATACGACCGGAACCGCCAACGCCCCGAGGATGCCCATTCCGTTGCCCATGAAGTTGGTAATTCCAAAAAAACGTCCACGTTTATCAACCGGAATGATCTTGGCGATCATATCTTGATAGCCGACAATTTGCCAGCCGGTCCCTATGGTGTGCCAGGCGTACAACAGGAAGAAAACCAGCAAGGCCCATGTGGGTTGGTTGGTGGCCAGGAAGAAAGCTGCCGGAGCCAGGAGGAGGATTGGCAGGCGCATGAGAAAAAAGCCCAGGGTGACCGGGAAGAATTTCTTTACAGGAGCCCGTTCGACAACATTGGCAGCGAACAACTGCGGGACAAGATACCCCGCCGTGCCAAAGAAGGGAATCAGGCCGATCAGGATGGGATTATCTGTGAAATGGCTTACATACAGCGGCAAAATGACCGCGATAGACATGAAACTGACGCCGAACCAGTAGCTGGTTCCATCCAGCATGTTGACGATGAAATTCCAGCGGAAGTCCTTGCGGATTTTTTCCTGGGCTGTGATGGTTTGGTCTGTTGTGTTCATAGGACTGGTTTCGCTTTCCTGACGGTGGAGAGATGATCTCCATGATGATACGCTTGTTTGCGAAAACAAGCCAGGATACGGGAGGCGCAAACTCAGCGGATAACCTTCGAAGGGAGAGATTATTCACCCATCAGGAATTAGATAGACGTTGAATTCTGCACATTAATCGGTGGTTTTTGTATTTAGTGCATGTTCGGAACTCACGTATAATATTTCAGTACTGAATTCGGCTGTTCGACAAAAGACGTGTCCCTCGCAACCAGGCGTAAACTTCTTCTTTTTCTCCTGCTCTTCACTGCCACACTGGCGCTGATTGCTATTGCGCTGCCCGGATTAGAGTTCCAGCCTGGAGCGCCCGTACCACGCCTGGAAAAAGACCTGCTGAAGATGGGTGGCTCGGGAGAAGGGCAGTACAGCGGATATAAAGTCAATAACTTGTTCTTCACCTTGTTGGTGACCGCCCTGTCAGTAGTTGCGCTGTGGATCATCTATAGAGTAATCCGCGGCACCCCGTGGAGTGAACTGCGCAAACGGGCGCTTCGCTATGTGGGAACTAGCTTAGCCATTCTTGGTGTTCTGATGTTAATCTCACTGATGATACCCACTGGTGAGTTTACGGAAGTTGAACAAGAATTGCCTCCCATTCCCATGGAGATCGATCGGGTTCCTTTGGACGCGCCTCCACCTTTATTGACATGGATCATGGGCATCGTTTTGACGGTGGGCGCTGTGCTGGTGGCTGTCTGGATCATTCGCGCCCGCCCGGCTCCTGTGCAAGCGATGTTACAGATTGAGCAAGAAGCGGAGAATGCGCGCCAGGCGTTGCTTGCTGGAATGAGCCTGCGCGAGGTGATCTTGCAGTGCTACCGCCGGATGAGCAATGCACTCCAGGAAGATCACGGCATAGAGCGGCAGTCGTTTATGACTACCGGTGAATTTGAACGCCTGTTGGAGGCAGAGGGCTTTCCTGCCGCACCAGTGCGGCAGTTAACCAGCCTGTTCAACGCTGTACGTTATGGCCGCTGGCAGCCTGGGACGGACGACGAACAGAAGGCCCTTGCCTGCCTGGAGGCGATTATCCAGCACAGCCAGGAGACGCGAAAGAAGGGCGAAAATGACTGAACGCCAGCGCGTCGCGCTATTAATTTTGATTTTGGCCGTGATCGTTTTCCTGGGATTCCTTTTCGCGCCATTTGTGATTGAACACATCCTCGAACCGCTCTCGGTAGCGGTTTGGCTGTTCTTGCGCATCTTTATCTTGAGCATTGATCAGGGGATTTATTGGGCTTTCTTGATCTTGATCGCGCTTTTCTGGTTGGCGCGCCGATTGGTGGTTCGCGGAGCAGAGCCCGCGGCGCTCGCTGTAGCTGCGCCAAATGATGCCGTGCTGAACATGGAAAAATGGTTCAACAGCATCACGCTGGCGGCCAATTATCCCAATTGGCGCGACCAACTAAAGAGTGAGTTGATCCAGATGGTGATCGGATTATTCTACTCTCGACAGCAGGAAGTGACATATCCGGAAATCAGCGATATGCTTAGGCAGCGCCAGATTCCTCTTCCAGATCCCGTATATGATTTCTTGTTTGCCTCACAGGCGAAAGATCAGCCTCTTACTTTTGTTCAAAAAATCCGTTCACTTGCCGAACTGCCGCGCAAATGGTGGCGCCGGTGGTCTGGGCGGGATACGATCGAATTCCACCGGTCGGTGGATATTGTCCTGAGTTTTATGGAAACCATGCTGGAGAACCCTGATGACTATGAACCCTCAAACTACAGTAAGCATTGAACAGGTAGCCGCGTTGAGCGGTAAGGTGATCGATGAAGTTGAGAAGGCCGTGGTGGGCAAACGCGCGGCTTTGAGCATGTTGATGGCAGCCTTTCTGTCATCGGGCGGGCACATCTTGTTAGAAGACTTCCCCGGCCTGGCCAAGACGCTCATTGCGAACAGCTTTGCCACCGCACTGGGCATGGATTTTCGCCGGATCCAGTTTACTCCCGATCTGCTGCCCGGCGATATCACCGGTGGTTATGTGTTTGACAGCAACCAGAATCGCTTTGTGCTGCGCAGAGGACCCATCTTCACCCATGTCTTGCTGGCTGACGAAATCAATCGCGCCTCGCCCAAAACTCAGTCGGCGCTGCTGGAGGCCATGCAGGAATACCAGGTGACACTGGAAGGCGAGTCGCTGCCGCTGACGCATCCGTTCATCGTTATCGCTACTCAGAATCCGATTGAGTATGAAGGCACCTTTCCGCTGCCCGAGGCCCAGCTCGATCGCTTTATGGTGCGGCTATCTATAGGTTACCCCAAGGTAGAGGAAGAGGATGAAATTTTGCGGCGGCGGGCCGAGCGCAAACAGGATGTTGTGCAGCTTCAGCCGGTAATTTCTCCGGAGATATTCCTTGCCATGCGTGCCGCGGTAGAAGAGGTGTACGTTGACCCTGATGTTCGCCGTTATATTGTCAACCTGGCCGATGAATCGCGGCACCACCGGCAGGTGGTCGTGGGCGTTAGCCCGCGTGGATCGCTGGCGCTGCTCAAGATGTCTCGCGCCTGGGCCGCTTTGCAGGGTCGGGACTTTGTTATGCCGGACGATGTGAAGCAGTTTATTCTGCCGGTATTCGCCCATCGAATCATTCTTGACCCCAGCTTGTGGGGGACAAAGAAGTCGGAAGTCACATTAATTAGCGAAATCGCCCGAGCCGTTACGGTGCCTGTGCTTAGTAAGGATCATGAATAACAAGGCATTGACATTATCGTTGCTGGTGGCAGGCCTGTTCCTGGCGGCGATGGTCGCGCATAACGGCGACCTGGCCTGGCTGGCGCTGATGTTCCTGGCGTACTTAGGCGTGGGCATTTTTCAGTATCCGGCGCGCGAGATGGTGCGATTAGAGGCTGAGCGGCAGGTCCGCCGTAAGAACCGGGAGGAAGGCGAAGATACGCCTCTGGTTGAAGTTCAGGTGACCTTGCGCAATTTGGGAAAGAGTCTGGATCGAGTGGCGTTGACCGATGCGCCCGTGGAGGGGTTGGTGCTTGTCGATGGCACGCTGCATTGGGAAGGCGCCTTGCGGACCGGAGAAGAGGCGCAACTGGTTTATGCTTATCGTGAAAAGCGCGGTAGCTATTCCTGGAAGAACGTCCACGTACGGGTAGGCGATCCGCTAGGCGTAGTCAATACAGAATATCTGTTGCCTGCGCCGGGCGAGATCGAGGTGCTGCCGGAAGTGGCAGCCATGCGCCGCCTGCCGTTGCGCCCGCGCTCCACGTTGCACGCGCCAGGGTCCATCCCGGCGCGCATAGGCGGCAGCGGGACAGATTTTTGGGGCGTGCGCGAGTACCAGCCTGGGGATTCGCTGCGCTGGCTGGATTGGCGGCTGACCGCCCGCCACCCGCGAAAATTCTTCACCAAGGAGTTTGAGCAGGAAGAAATCGCCGATGTAGGGCTGATTGTGGATGCGCGGGAGAAAACGAATTTGAGCGTTACCGACTCGGTCAGCGGCGAGGAGGACACTCTGTTTGAGCATACGGCGTCTGCGGCAGCGGCCCTGGCTGAGGCTTTTCTACACCAGGGTCACCGGGTGAGCATGTTGGTGTTCGGCGGCAGAGTGGAGCCGGTTTTCGCCGGATACGGCAAGGGGCAGCTTAACAAAATCATGCACTGCCTGGTTAATACTCAGGTTGGCGGCGGCGGAATTGCCGATTTTTCGGATTGCTTGCCGCTGCGTATGTTTTCAAGCCGGGCGCTGTTGATTGTCATTTCTCCTCTAGTGCGCAGTGACCGGGCTTTTTTCCTGCGCCTGCGCGCTTCGGGCCACCAAGGGCTACTGATAAGTCCTGATCCGTTTGACTTCATGGGAGCCGGCTCGTCTCAGGGGAAATCCCAGGTAGATGGAAATCCTCTGCGGCAGTGGCAAGGACGCGCTGAAACGGGGCTTGCATATCGCACGGCACGCCTGGAACGCGGCTTGCTGCTGCGCGATATCACTCAATTGCAGGTTCCAGTGATCGATTGGAGGGTGAGAGAACCACTGTACCCGCTGGTTCGCGCGGCTCTCAACCCTGTGCATTTGCAGGGTGACGGGCTTCGACGGCAGAAAGGGGCAATGGGATGATGGAACGCGGTAGTGGTCTGATGCTCTTTCGAGTGATCCGCTTCGTCTGCCCGATTTTAGCGGCGGCCTGTCTGTCAGCAGGCCTGGCCCAAGCAGGGCAAGAGAGGGCTGTTTCGGTGATTGCTGTTAGCACCGCGGCGCTGTTGTCTGCGCTGGCGATGATTCTTACTTGCCGGTGGCCGTTCGCGCGACTGGCGACTTACGCACTGGTGGTGTTTACGGTCCTGGCAGCTTACGGCCTGCTAGCCCAGGCAAATGCGCTGTTCATGCTGGTTGGGGTCGCCGCTGGGCTGGCCGGATGGGATCTGGCGCTGGAGGAAATTCGTTTTGCGAACGATGCCGGCTCAGACAAGGCGTCCTATGGTCAATTCGAGCGAAGTCACCTGCGTTCGCTCGCTTTGGCTGTTGGCGGCGGGCTATTGGTCGCCGCAGTCGGGCAAAACATTCAGGTGCGGCTGCCGTTCCTTGTGGTGGCCTTGCTGGTGGGCGTGGGTGTGTGGGCACTGGAACGGGTATTGTGGGAAGTCAATCGGTAGTGGTAGGCCAGAATTACGGAATGCGCTTATAGGGCGTGTAGCCGTCAAAAGGGCCAACCTGGGGCTGGAGGACCAGGGCTGATTTGGGCGGCACGCGCACATCCAGA
>JAEXTI010000565.1 GCA_023406965.1 Chloroflexota bacterium | reverse complement strand
AACATGCCCCCATAGCGGATTTCGAAATGCAAGTGAGGGCCGGTGGAATTGCCGGTGCTGCCCGCGTAGGCGATGACCTGGCCTTGCGAAACACCCTGCCCGCAGCGCACGACTAGCGAACTGTTGTGTGCATACAACGTGTGGAACCCGTTGCCGTGATCGATCATCACCATGTTGCCGTAACCACCGCCAATCCAGGCGGCGTACACGACCACGCCGTAGTCAGCCGCATAAATCGGTGCGCCTTGAGCAGCGGCAATATCGATGCCCAAATGCCCAGACCAGTAGTTGTTGCCAGAAATGGAATGGTTGTCGGCCGGCCAGATGAAATAGCCGGACCCGTAAACCGCCACGCCGCTGGTGTTACAACCGGCGTTGACTGTCTGGTTGGCTCCAGAATTGGCCCGCCAGATGGTGGGCACCACCCAGGTCTGCATCTCGCGCTCGCCCCCCGGAACCATGATGGTCTGTCCGACCTCCAGCGTCTGGTCGACAATGTCAATGTCATTGCCCGGCCAGGTAAGAATCTCTTCCGGGTTAGCCCGATATTTACTTGCTACGCTGTCGATTGTGTCGCCGGCTTTGACCTTATGTAATACGCCATCAACCGCGGGGATGGTCAACTCCTGGCCAACCGAAAGCATGTTTGGGTTGTCGTTGAGCAGGCCTTGATTGGCCCACAATACGGTTTCGGGGTCGAGTTTGTAGGATTGTGCGATGCCAAACACCGAATCGCCCGGTTCAACCGTATACTTCTTCGGTACGGTGAAGGACTCGTCAGGAATGATGGTGTGCAGGCTGGTGGAGCGCACCACGGATTCAACCTGAATTCCCGGCAGGAAGTCTGGCATGGGAATGTTCTCTTGCTGTGCCGGAGACGAGAAAATGGGCGCGGAGTTGTTCTCACCGGCGCGCGTAAACAAATCAATCCCGGATTTCGCCAGGATTACGGTAGTCAGCCAAAACACCATTAAAAAGGCCAGAAGCCAGGTTACCCAAAAAAGCCAATCGCGGTTAACTCGCGAGGCTGCTGCAGCAGTGGGGGCCGGAGCCGGGGCCGCAGCGTTATTCGTTTTACGGATCACGCATCCTCCATCAGATTTTCAAGCATTTCCATGTTATTGCGCGTCTTGATCATGCGCTGCAGGATGGCTTCGGTTGCCACGGAGGGGTCCATGCCCGCACCCGTGGGCGGGTTGCCGATCATCTGCAAGTACATTCTACGCATTAACCAGACTCTCTGCAAGATGTCAGGGCCTAAAAGTAAATCTTCGCGACGAGTCGAGGAACGTTCGATGTCGAGCGCGGGGAAAATGCGGCGTTCTTGCAGGCGGCGAGAAAGGTGCAACTCCATGTTGCCGGTACCCTTGAACTCTTCATAGACCACATCGTCCAGGCGCGAACCGGTATCAACCAGGGCGGTGGCGATGATGGTGAGTGAGCCGCCTTCTTCCAGATTGCGAGCAGCGCCAAAGAAGCGCTTGGGCGGGTAAAGCGCCGAAGGGTCCATGCCTCCCGAAAGGGTGCGTCCCGAGGGGTTGACCACCAGGTTGTAGGCGCGAGCCAGGCGGGTCAGCGAATCCATCAAGATGACCACATCCCGGCCAATTTCCACCAGGCGCTTGGCGCGCTCAAGGGTGATTTCAGCGGTGCGCACATGCGAGCTGACCGGCTCGTCGAAGGTGGAAGCCACCACCTCGCCGTCTACCGAACGGTCCATGTCGGTGACTTCTTCAGGGCGCTCGCCAATCAAGGCGACGATCAGGTGCACGTCTGGGTAATTCTCGGAGATAGCGTTAGCAACCTGTTTGAGGATGGTGGTTTTGCCGGCTTTGGGCGGCGAAACGATCATCCCGCGCTGGCCTCGCCCGATGGGGGCGATCAGATTAATCAGGCGGGTGGACAAGATACCGCGATCAGTTTCCAGGTCAAAGCGCTTATCGGGGAAGATGGGGGTCAGGTCTTCGAAGTTCGGGCGGCGGCGGGCCTCATCGGGGTTCAACCCGTTGATGCTTTCTACCTTGATCAAACCGTAATGTCGCTCCGATTCGCGTGGGGGGCGGACATGGCCAATGACCAGGTCGCCGTTGCGCAGCTCATAGCGGCGCAGTTGTGCCTGGGAAACATACACATCATCGGGGCCGATGCGGTAATCACTGCGTAAAAACCCCACTCCTTCGTTCATGATCTCCAAAATGCCGCCACGGACTTCCAGGCCTTCTTTTTCGGCCTCAGCCTGACGGATTTTGAGGATGAGTAATTCTTTTTTGAGCCGATGGGAATTGGGGATGTTGTGTTCTTTGCCCATCTGGCGCAGCGTGGCAAGCGGCTCGTTTTCTAGCGCGAGAATGTCCATAGATTATGAGAAGCTCCTGGATAGGAAATTGTGATAGGCGAAAAATCCTGGCTAGCAGGACAAGGTGTAGGATTGGGTTGAGAAGTAAATCACTGGGATAAAATGGACTGCCTGCGCAACGCCTTGTCAAATCTGGGTCGAGCAAACAAGCCCTACTCCAAAAACATAACCTGACAAGATCATAGATGTCTTGTCAAGTGGATTATAGCAAGAATCTAATAAACCTGCAAGCAATGCAAGATGTGCGTGAAATTCGG
>JAEXTI010000556.1 GCA_023406965.1 Chloroflexota bacterium | reverse complement strand
GAAAAAGTGGGCATGCGCCCCGAGTACATGCAGCGCTATCCTCATGCGTTTAGTGGCGGCGAGCGCCAGCGCATCGTGGTGGCTCGCGCGCTCATCACCAACCCGCGCATCATTGTCTGCGACGAGGCCGTGTCGGCGCTGGATGTATCCATCCGTGCGCAGATTCTGAACCTGCTCGAATCGCTGCAAAAAGAATTCAACCTGACCTACCTGTTCATCTCGCATGATTTGAGCGTGATTCGCCATATTTGCAACCGCATCGTGGTGATGTATGTGGGCAAGGTGGTGGAGGTGAGTGACGCCCTGGAAATCTACACCGGCCCGCGGCATCCCTACACCGAAGCGCTGCTTTCTTCGGTGCCTTTGGCTGACCCCAACGGGCGCGAGGGCCGCCAGCGCATTCACCTGGAGGGTGAGATTGCCGATCCCTCCAACCCGCCCAGCGGTTGCTATTTCCACCCGCGCTGCAAGTATGCCAAGGAACGCTGCAAGACCGATGCCCCCGCACTGCGTGACCTGGGCGGCAATCACTTTGTGGCTTGCCACTTTGCCGAAGAGTTGAAACTGCAAGCTGTTATCAAGTAAAGGAAGTTCAATGGCTCTTAAAATGATCAACGTTGGCGCCTTGCCGAACATTCCCTGGGAAGACCGTCCCGCCGGAATGTCGGAAGTTGTCTGGCGCTCGGCGAACAATCCGGTCATCAAGCGCAATGCGATTCCCTCATCGAACAGCATTTTCAATAGCGCCGTCGTGCCTTTCAAAGGCGAATTCGCCGGGGTTTTCCGCTGTGACAATCGGGCGCGCCGTATGCAATTGCATACCGGGCGCAGCAAAGATGGCTATAACTGGACTCTGGAGAACGACCCCATTGAGTTCGAGTGCGCCGAACCGGAAATTGCGCATTTTGAATACGGGTATGATCCGCGCGTGGTGTGGATCGAGGACCGCTATTATGTGACGTGGTGCAATTGGTTCCACGGGCCGACCATTGGCGCGGCGACGACCACGGATTTCAAGACCTACACGCAGATGGAAAACGCCTTCTTGCCCTTCAATCGTAACGGCGTGCTCTTCCCGCGCAAGATCAACGACAACTTTGCCATGCTCAGCCGCCCCAGCGACAACGGGCACACCCCCTTTGGTGACATCTTCTACTCGGAAAGCCCCGATTTTGTCTATTGGGGCAAGCACCGCTACGTGATGGGCACCAAGGGCGGCTGGCAGAGCACCAAGGTGGGGGCCGGGCCGATCCCGATTGAGACTTCGGAAGGCTGGCTGATGATCTATCATGGCGTGCTAACCTCCTGCAACGGGTACGTCTATAGCTTCGGCGCGGCGCTGCTCGACCTGGAGAAACCCTGGAAGGTGATTTACCGCAGCGAGCCCTATCTGCTCGCGCCGTGGGAAAGCTACGAGACGGCCGGCGACGTGCCCAACGTGACCTTCCCCTGCGCGGCGCTGGTCGATGGCGACACGGGTCGCATGGCCATTTATTACGGTGCCGCCGACACGGTCACCTGCCTGGCCTTTGCCAAGATCGGCGAAATGGTTGATTTCGTCAAAAAGAACTCGAAAGTTTAGAGTTATTTATCCAAAAACAGGCCACCCCGACGCCTTTGCGCCGGGGCGGCCTGTTTTTGGATAACTTATCCCTCCCGTTGTCGGGCTGTGGGCGGCGTGGTAGAATCAAAATGGAGTTTTAAGTATTATCGTCAAGGAGGAGTTCAAAATGGAGACCCAAACAGGTACGTTTGCGGTGAAGAAGGGTCTGGCACAGATGCTTAAGGGTGGCGTAATCATGGATGTGGTTACCCCTGAACACGCGCGGATTGCTGAAGACGCCGGCGCTTGCGCGGTAATGGCTTTGGAGCGAGTTCCCGCGGATATTCGTGCCGACGGTGGCGTGGCTCGCATGAGCGACCCGGACCTGATCGAGAAAATAATGAAGGCTGTATCCATCCCGGTGATGGCCAAGTGCCGCATCGGTCATTTCGTAGAGGCGCAAATTTTGCAGTCCATCGGCGTCGATTACATCGATGAATCCGAAGTGCTGACTCCCGCCGATGAGGCCCACCACATCTACAAGCACGGCTTCACCGTGCCGTTCGTGTGCGGCGCGCGCAACCTGGGCGAAGCCTTGCGCCGGATTGGCGAAGGCGCGGCCATGATCCGCACCAAGGGCGAGGCCGGGACGGGCGACGTGGTGGAGGCGGTACGCCATGCGCGCACCGTGCTGGGTGAGATCCGTCGCCTCCAGAATCTGCCCGAAGAGGAGCTGATGGCCTTTGCCAAAGAACTCGGCGCGCCTTACGAGGTGTTGCTGGAAACGCGCAACCTGGGGCGCCTGCCGGTGGTCAACTTTGCCGCCGGTGGCATCGCCACCCCCGCCGACGCGGGGCTGATGATGCAACTGGGCGTAGACGGCGTCTTTGTCGGCTCCGGCATCTTCAAATCAGGCGACCCGGCCAAACGCGCCGCGGCCATCGTCAAGGCCACTACTCACTATAATGACCCGGCCATCCTGGCCGAAGTCAGCCGCAATTTGGGCGAGCCGATGGTGGGGCGCCAGATTTCTTCGATCCCGAGCGGCGATCTGATTGCCGGGCGGGGGTGGTAGGCGCATGAGTCGCATTGGTGTTCTGGCCCTGCAAGGCGCCTTCCTCGAGCATCAGGTGCTGCTGGAGCGGCTGGGAGCCGAGGTGATTCAGGTGCGTTTGCCTGCCCAACTGGACGGGCTGGACGGCTTGATCATCCCCGGCGGCGAGTCGACCACTATCGGTAAGTTGGCGGTGGCCTACGGGCTGCTCGAGCCGCTGCGCGAGTTTGGCCGGAGCAAAGCCCTGTGGGGCACCTGCGCGGGGGCCATCTTCCTGGCTAAGGATATTGGCCTGGACCAGCCCATTTTGGGATTGATGGACATCACCATCCGGCGCAATGCCTTTGGAAGGCAAGTGGACAGCTTTGAAACCAATCTGCGGGTGGATTTTGGCGAGCCCAACGGCAGCCAGGCCCAGCCCTTCCGGGCGGTGTTCATCCGCGCGCCGTTGATCGAAGCAGTGCATGGCGCGACTCGCCCGCTGGCGCAATTGGAAGATGGACGCATTGTGGCGGCTCGTGAAGGTCGCTTGCTGGCGACGGTATTTCACCCCGAGTTGACCGCCGACGACCGCTTCCATCGCTACTTTTTGGAGATGACAAAATAGACGTTCGACCGTTTGCCTGGCACGATCTGATCATGCTTTACCGCTACCGGCGCCGCGTTCTGTGCACCGACAGCGCTTTAGCCTTGACGCGCGGCAGCCCGGTGGGGCCGCTGGCGCTGCTCTGGCAGCTTGATCCGGGCTGGGAGACGTTCACGGCGGTGTGCTCGGCGCGCC
>JAEXTI010000555.1 GCA_023406965.1 Chloroflexota bacterium | reverse complement strand
TGGTTGTGCTGCACCCACCCGAATGGGGGGTTGGGTTTGGCATGGTCTGGTTAGCGCTGACCGGCGCCTTGATGCACTTACTGATGGCTCCTGCCCAGGGTGATTTTTCGGGTTTCATCCGCCTGATGCTGTTGGCGGCTTTCCCTCTGTTGCCGGCATTGCTGGTGCGCAGCCCGCGAACGGCGTCTGCAGGCGTTCCGGTCGTTGCAACTGCCCGCGCGGCTCAACCTCAAGCAGAAATGCAGCTTGAGCGCAAGAGCCGTTCGTCTGATCCGCGCACGGTTCACTCCTGGTTGGAGTTGAGCCTGAAAAGCGAACCGGATGAGATTTGCCAGGGGGTGGCGCGCGCGGTGGGACAAACGATGGTGGCCGACCTGTGCTTTGTGGCTGCCGCGCCTTCTTCTGAAACCGGGCCAGTCATTTTGCAATGCGGCTACGACCTGATCCGCGAGGATCAAATTCCGGGAATGATTCTGGACGGGGCTCGCGTTCCGGGGCTGGCGGGTGCGCTCAGCCGGGGGAAAGCGGTCCGCTGGAATGCCGGGGAGTCCAAACCGCAAGATTTACAGGGTTTGAGCGCTGCCCTGGGTTTGAAAGACTCGGGCAATGTGCTGCTCATTCCACTACCCAAAAATAATGCTCCCTGGGGTGGGTTGCTGCTGTTAACATCGTACTCGCAGCGCCCCTGGACTGTGGATGATCAAAACTACCTGGCTTCAGAAGCGGACTCGCTGGCCAAACTGCTCCTCAATGCGCAAGGTCTAGCTGACCGGCGCCAGGAATTACAGCTTATTTCGGCTCAGTTGGAAGAGATGCAAACCGCCGCTGCCAATTTGGAACATGAGAACAAGCAATTGTTGGATCAGCTTGCTCAAAGAGTCCAGCAGCCCGCGGGGAATGGGATCAGTGATCTGGAAGGCCTGATGGCGTTGCAAAAAGAAAACCAGGACATGATCTCAGGGTTGCAAGCCGAAAACGAACGCTTGCGGTCCATGTCGCTCTCAACAGACTCCTCCACCGATGGCTACGAAATGCATTACATGGAGAACGAACTTCGTTCCAGCTTGCAAGAGGTGGCCCGGCTGCAGAACTTGCTGGCGGCATCTAACATTAAGGTACTGGAATTGGAACGCAAATTGGGCGCCACAGTGGTCGTGCCTAATGAAGACCGTGAGGTGATTGCTTCGATTGTTCAGGAACTGCGCCAGCCCATGTCGTCGATCATGGGCTACACCGATTTATTGCTGGCGGAATCGGTCGGAATTTTGGGGGCATTGCAGCGCAAGTTCCTCGAGCGGGTGCGCGCCTCGACGGAGCGGTTGCGCGGTTTGATGGATGATTTGATCCAGGTAAGCTCTTTGGGCAGCGGCGCGCTCGAATTGGTGCACCAGCCTGTGGATCTGAGCGAGGTGATCGATAATGCGCTGGTGGATGTGAGTTCACAACTGCGGGAAAAGAACATCACCATGCGCGTTGATCTGCCGGAGGAAATGCCCCCGGTGCATGCCGACCGGGATGCACTTCAACAAATCGTCAGCCAGTTGTTGCAAAACGCGAGCGGAGCGACCCCAGAGGAAGGCGTGGTCTCATTGAAGGCCAGGGTGACCTCTCAGAACAATAGCGAATTCCTGACCTTGCAAGTTACGGACAGCGGTGGGGGCATCCCGTTGAAAGATTTGCCGCGCGTGTTTGCGCGCCGCTACCGGGCCGACAACGCCCTGGTGGAAGGTATTGGAGATACAGGGGTGGGACTTTCCATTGCCAAGACTCTGGTCGAAGCACATGGCGGTCGAATATGGGTGGACAGCGAGATGGGGGAATCGAGCACCTTCACGATCTTGCTGCCTGTGCGCCCGGAGGAGCCGGTGGCAGAATGAGCTTTTTCAGGCAGGTGGGGACAGGCTTGACCGCAGCACTGGTTTCTGGTTTGCTGGTGTTGAGCGCTCTTTCCCTGGCAACTGCTGAAGGGTTGAAAGGAAGCCTGCCACAAGCACCGCAGGTTACCGCGACCATTTATGTGGAGACGCCGGGGCAAATTGTAAACACGCCCTTGCCGACGGATACACCCACACCAGAACCGCCACCAACCAACTGCCCGCCCCCAACCGGCTGGATGCCCTATGTCATCGAGAACGGGGACACCCTGGAAGGGTTGGCGGCGCGGCACCAGACCAGCACGCAGATGATTGTTCAAGCAAACTGCTTGCTCAGCGCCAGCCTGCTTCCGGGCACAGTGTTGTACCTGCCTCCATTGCCGACCGCAACGCAGCAGCCCACCGAGCAGGAGCCGGCGACAGCTACAGCGACGGTCATCCAGCCTACCCAGCCAAGATGCGGCCCTCCGCCCGGATGGGTGCGTTATGTGGTGCGGCCCAATGACAATCTGTACCGCTTGAGCCTGGCGTTTGGGGTGAGCGTTCAGGAGTTGCAATGGGCCAACTGCCTGGCGAGCCCGGATGTGATTCGTGTTGGGGATACTTTGTGGGTGCCAAACGTGCCCACGCGCACGCCCAGCCCTACCGCAACGACTCCGGTGACCCCACCGAGTTCGACGCCGGTGACCCCCAGCCCCGTGGTTCCGTCCGCCACGCATACCCCAACTCCGACGCCGACGATTACGTCCACACCTACGTCTACCCTTACGCCAACCTCGACCCCCACCGAGACTTCCACGCTTACCCCAACGGCGACGCTTACCGCGACGCCTACGCCGACTCCAACAGCCACTCCAAACCCGTAAAGCAAAGAGCATCGAGCCGCCTGTATGAAATGGAACCGTATTCTTCTTCTTTTGACTGTTCTGGCCCTGACAGGTCTGGCCTGTGGGCTGCCTGTGTCGTTGAATGTTCCTCTGCCAGTCAATGCTCCTGCCGCTCAGGCGGACAGCGGGGTGATTACAGCAGACCCAAATGCTAAGGCAACCCCTACGCCTTTCCAACCGATTGCGCCGACGCCGACCCTTCCCCCGCCGCCCACGCCCACGGCGTTGCCTGAACCGACGGAAGCACCGACAGAAGTGTTTGAACCGTCGGGAGAGGGGATTGTCAACCTGCTGGTGTTAGGGTCGGACGCGCGCCCCGGCGGTGGTTTCCGCACCGACGTGATGATGCTGGTCTCGATCAATCGTGGCAACGGGACGGTGAGCGTGGTATCTTTCCCGCGCGACCTGTATGTGACCATTCCGGGCTGGATGACCAACCGGCTGAACACGGCCTTTGGGGGGGGGGGCTTTGATTTGATGGCGGCCACGTTTGAGTACAACTTCGGCGTGCGTCCCAGTTACTATGTGATGACGAATTTTGATGGTTTCAAGAGCATCATCGACACCCTGGGCGGGATCACCATTGAAGCCTCTCAGGAACTATACGATAAATGCGATGTTTCCTGGCGAGATTGGCAGGGGTACTGCTACGTGCCGGCGGGTTCGTTCAATCTAGATGGGGAAAGCGCCTTATGGTATGTGCGCTCTCGGTACTCGTCCAGCGATTTTGACCGGTTACGCCGCGCCCAGGAAGTGATGAAGGGCATGTTTGTGAAGTTGATGAGCTTGAATGCCATTGTCCGTGCGCCGGAACTTTACGACAATTTCCGCGGCTCGGTGGAAACCAACCTGGGAATCGATGAAATCCTGGGGCTGTTGCCGGTGGCGTCAGCAGTGTTGAATGACTCGGGGCGGGTATACCAGTATGCCATCACCCCGGCACAGGCGTCGCCGTATGTCACTCCAGAAGGGGCGTACGTGTTGTGGCCTGATCTGTATGCCATTCAAGCCATTGTCCGCGAAGCGATTTACCGCTAGACAGCAGTAATTCCCAAACATTAGTTCTCCAGGAGTTGCCGCGGAAGGTTCCAGTGACTCCAAAAATTGGCGTATCGATATCGTTTGACATCTATATAAATCCAGTGTAAACTCTCCTAAACTATACGAAAAAAGTGGTGGAGACGTCTATGACGGCAGAATCGCAAGCGATTGCGCATTTGACGACCCAAACATTACTCCCTCCGGCGATCCAGGCCTGGGAAATCTACTTGAAGGACCAGGGGCGCTCCCCGTACACCATCAAGGCTTTCACTGGAGATCTTTCGCTGCTGGCGTCCTTTTTGCCGCCAGACCGGGGAGTAGGGGCGGTTACAACAACGGAATTGAACCATTTTCTGCAGTGGTTGCAGAAAGGGCGGGGTGTGCCGTGCAGTCCCAAAAGCCTGGCCCGGCGGATTACATCTATCAAGGCTTTCTTCCGCTGGTTGCAGCGCGGGGGAGTGATGGTGATTGACCCGGCCGCGAAGGGTTTGCAACAATCGGTACTCAGCCCGCTGCCGGTCGTCCTCACGGCGGATGAACTGCTCCTGGTGGTCGAGGCGGCTCAGGCCATGCGCACCGCGAAGAAGCCCGATGCACGCCCATACGTGCTGCTGGCGCTGCTCCTGGAGACGGGCATTAAGAAGGGCGAGTGTTTGACCATTGCGCGCAACCACATTGACCTGGAAGCGCAGGGCGGGCCGGTGTTGTTCGTGCGTTATGCCAGTCCTTCCAGCCGCTATAAAGAACGAAAAATCCCCCTGTCCAATGACTGGGTGGTTGCTTACCAGGAGTACCTGGCCCAGTACCAGCCCGCCGACCGGATTTTCCCTTGGTCGCCGCGCCGTTTGGAATATTTGCTGGAGGAGATCGGCGAGGCCGCCGGGATTGAGAAGCACCTGTCCTTTGATATGTGCCGCTGGACGTGCGTGTTGGATGATTGGAAATCGGGCATGGAAGCCGACAAGATTCGCCAGAAGCTGGGTGTAAGTAAGATCCAGTGGCGAGAAGTCAGCCTCAAACTGAGGCAGTTGGCTGGAGAGAAAGTAGAGTAAAAATTGATGGCGGGCCAATTGCCCGCCATCTTCTTTATCTGGTTAACTCCACAAACGGTCGTGGCTCCAGTCATCGTTCCATTCGTCGGTGGGCTCCCACTGGCCGGGGATGCCAGGGTGAATGTGCTGGGCGATGAGCTCTTCGTTGAGCGACTCGATGCCCAGGCCGGGGCCGTCTGGTACCTGGATGAAGCCCTTGTTGACGATGGGCTTGGGCAGGCCGGTGACAAGGTCGCCCCACCAGTCCACGTCCACCGAATGATACTCCAATGCCAGAAAGTTCTCGGTGGCAGCCACGCTGTGTACCGCAGCCAGGCAGCCGATGGGGCTTTCAGCCATGTGCACCGCCATCGCCACGCCATGCTCGGCAGCCAGATCACCAATCTTCTTGTTCTCGAGGATGCCGCCGGAGGTGAGCACGTCGGGGTGAATGACCGACACGCCGCGAGCTTCTAGCAAGGGTTTAAAGCCTTCTTTGAGATAGATGTCCTCGCCGGTGCAAACGGGGATGTCGATGGCCTGGCTGAGGCGCACAAACTGATCCGTGTACTGCCAGGGCACCATGTCTTCGACCCAGGCCAGGTTGTATTTTTCCAGGCGCTTGCCCAGGCGGATGCAGTCTTCGAGGGCGATATGGCCAAAGTGGTCGGTCGCCAGAGGCACGGTGTAGCCGATCACGTCACGGACCTCGGCGACGTACTGCTCAAGCAGGTCAATGCCCTTCTCGGTCAGGTGGATGCCGGTGAAGGGGTGGGGAACATTGAACATATCATAGGCGTGGCTGCGCAGCTCGCGTTCTTCTTGAGTTTTGGCTTTCCAGAACCAGGAGAAACGCCCCACTTTCTGCATCTCTTCCCACAGGCCCAGTGGGTAGCTGAGGGCGCCAGGCTCATCGGCAATCAGGCCAATGCCCACGTCCATTTTGAGGAAGGTGAAGCCCATCTCCATGCGCTCTTTAAGAGCTTCGCCCATCTTCTTGCCCGAAGGTTTGCCGCTCACGTCGGTGTCGCAGTAGATGCGGATGGAGTCACGGAACTTGCCGCCCAACATTTGATAGACCGGAACACCAAAGGCTTTACCTGCCAGATCCCACAGGGCCACTTCCACGCCGCTGACGCCACCGCCCTGGCGAGACTGCCCGCCGAACTGCTTGATGCGGCGGAAGAGTTTGTCGACGTTGCAGGGATTTTCGCCCAGCAGGATGCGCTTGAGCATCAGCGCATAGGTTTTGGAGGCAGCATCGCGCACCTCGCCATAGCCGACCAGGCCCTGGTTGGTGTAGATTTTCATTAGAGTGCAGTGCATGGGCGCTCCGGCGATATCGCAGAAGCGCATATCGGTGATGCGCAGATCGGACGGGCGAGAATGGGTGTTAACGTTGTTGAGCGTATGCTCAAAGTTTTCTTGCGCTTGCTTCTTAACCATGTGAATTATCCTCCAAAAGTAAATTCGGGTTCATAACCGATTAATTCTCTGGCTCGGTCGATGCTGATCATCGTGGTGGTGCCGGGCATATCGCGCTTGAAGGTTTTGACGTCTGGATAGAACAACTCGGCCAGCAGATTGGACTCGATGGCGGCAATGTTCAGGCTGTCATTGATGAACAGGGCGTGGCTGCCGGTGTAATCGGCGGTCAGGCTTTTTTCGATAGCCTGGGCCGAGTCGCGCTCATCGACCACGGTGAAGAAGTGCACGCGGTTGACCATTGCGCCAAAAGCGGCGCGTTTTTCTTCGTCCATGGCATTGATTACCTGGGAAGCAAAATGGCCGTTTTCGTTAGGGCGTGTGGCGCGGAAATCGTTGAATTCCTTCCAGGCGGTTTCAAACCAGGCTACACGTTCTTCAACTGAGAGCTTGAGCAGCTTTTCCACCAGAGCGTGGGTGCGGGCGCGGTTGGCAATGAAGCGGTCGCGGGGGCCTTCAGCCACCACGCCCGGCAGGCGCAAAGCCACGCTGGAGATGCCTTCGCGCTCCCAGAAGTAGCGCCCCGTGTATTCCACCACGTTCTTGGAGAAGGAATAGGCGTCGGTGGGGTAGGTGGGGTGATCCTCGTCGAAGGGCAGATAATGCACCGGGGCAGGCTTGATGCCAAAGAACTGCCCGGCGGCGTTGATGGAACTGGCTTGAACCACGCGCCGGATGCCCTCTTCGGCGGCGGCTTGAAAAACGTTGAACGTGCCGGAACAGTTGACGTTGAAGATGTCCTGCGGAGCGCCAGCCGAGGGGTTGGGGATGGCTGCCAGATGTACGATAGCGTCGCAGCCGCGAGCCATTTCACGCAGACGGGGGTAGTTGTTGACGTCGCAGGCGTGATATTCTGCGCCTTCCAGCACCAGCCCTTCCTGTCGCCCGATGACACGCACGGAATAACCGATGGCAACCAGGCGCTTGGTCACGGCTTTTCCGACTGCCCCGGTGCCACCGGTCAGTAGAACCTTCATTGTATGCCTCCATAAGGGGATTGCGGGATCACAGTGGAATTATACAACGAGAATTCTTGCGGTGTGAAGGATAACAAGCGTTTCTTTGGGGATTGGCGTACGCAAATCCGTGTTATGGCGATTATTAAGCCTCTCCGCGTATCAGGATTAAATCATGAAACGATAACCAACGCCCGATTCTGTGAGGATCATCTGGGGATTGTGCGGGTCTTCTTCCAGTTTTTGGCGCAACTGGCGAATGTACACACGCAGATAGGCCATTTGGCCGCTGTCGGCGTAGCCCCAAACGTGATTCAAGATGGCCTGATGGGTGAGGATGCGCCCGGCGTTGGCGGCCAGATAGGCCAGCATTTTGAACTCAATGGCTGTTAGTTTGACCGGAACGCCCCCGCGAGTGACCAATTGGTTGATTATATCGATGCTGGTGTCGCCAGACGTGATCAGGCTGGACCTGGCGGACGAGGCCCGGCTGCGATGGCGGAATGCCACACGGATGCGAGCCAGCAGTTCCTCGATCCCGAAGGGTTTGGTCAGGTAATCGTCTGCTCCAGCATCCAACGCGGCCACTTTTTCTTGTTCGCTGTCGTGGGCCGAAAGGATGACGATGGGCATGTCGCTCCACTGGCGGATGCGCTGGCAGATTTCCATGCCGCTTAAGTCCGGCAAACCCAGATCGAGGACGAGCAGTTGGGGTTGGACTGCCGCGGCAATGGCTAACCCTTCTTCGCCGGTTGATGCGGTGCTAACCTGGTAGTTTTGCTGCCCAAGGATGGTGCGCAGTGCGCGCAGGATCTGCTGTTCGTCGTCGATGACCAGGATGTGAATTTTTGAGTCCATGCTCATTCCTCTTGCGGGAGCACTGGCCTGGCTCCTTCAGTTGATAGGGGCAAACTGAAGGAGAAGGCAACCCCATCGGGCAGATTGGCAGCCCAAATTCGGCCACTGTGGGCTTCGACGATGCCCTTGCAGATGGATAGCCCCAACCCGGTGCTTTTGGGGTTCTCAAAACCCGGCGCGATGGCAAACTTCTCGAAAATATGTTGGAGAGAGGCTTCGGGGATGGGAGGTCCCTGGTTTTGGATGGTGACTTTTAATGTGCCAGCTTCTTCCTCTGCCGACACACGGATGATTTTTTCGGGCGGGGTGAACTTCAGGCTGTTGTTGAGCAGGTTGATGAAGACTTGCTCCATTAACACGGCATCCACAAATACCAGGGGCAGTTCCTCGGGGATGTCCACGCGGATTTCGTGGCGGGCAGCCAGGCGCTTGAGGCGGTGGATGGCAACCTCGGCGATTTCGGCAATGGAGTTCCACTGCAATTGCAGTTTGAGCGCCCCGGCTTCAATGCGCGACATGTTGAGCAGATTGCCAACCAATTGGGTGAGGTGGTCGGTCTCTTCGAGGAGCAGGGATTGCAACTCGCGACGCGCATCCGGTTCCAGCTCCACACTGGGGTTGAACAGTCCGGTCGCGGAGGCCTGGATGGTTGCCAGAGGCGTGCGCAGTTCGTGGGATACTGAGGAGAGGATGGCTGTCTTGAGGCGATCACTCTCTTCCAGCACGCGGGCGCGCTGCTCTCCAGCAGCCAGGATGGTGCGTTCCATGGCCAGTGAACTCTGCCCGGCAATGGTTTGCAAGAGGCGTTCATCCTCGCGGCGCAGATTGGGCGGGCCGCCCCAAATGCGCAGTTCGCCAATTGACTTGTCCCTCGAAGCCAGGGAGATGACCCGGTCGGGGTGGGTTTCGCTTACGGGTAGGGAGGCAGGTTTGATCACCCTGACGGCTGCGTCGGGGTGGTGGACGATGACTTCGACGGCTTTTGCCCCCAGAATCTCAACCAGCCGGTCGGCCAGCGTCTCAGCAATGACTGCCGCGTCGGTCTGTCCGGTGAAAGCGGCGCTCAACTCGTAAAGCGCCACGGCTTCCCGCTCGCGCGCCTGGACTGCTTCGAGACGGTTTTGGGCGCTGCTCATCAAACTGCTGACCAGAAGCGCCACCCCCAACAAGACCAACATAACGAGCAGATCCTGCAACTGGGCGACATTAAAGGTATAGTGCGGGTAAATAAAAAAGTAGTTCAGGCACAGAAAGGATAACACGGAAGCAAAGATACTGCCTGTCTTGCCGCTAAAGGTGGCGCTGAAGACGACCGGAATCAGGTAAAGGATGGCAATCACCGGGGTGGAAAGGTAGTCCTTGAACACAAACAGGATCGCCGTACTTAACATGACCACGCCGAGAGACAGGAGCACCCGAAAGAAACGCCGCCAGGTTGGTGAGGTGAAGCGCATCGCCCTCCATGAATCATTGGGGATTCTATGGAGTGAATTGTAATCCCAATCGATGAACGGGGCACTGTCTGCGGAGATCCAATTGCCGGCAGGCAAGATCACACCTGATAGGGAACTTCGACGATGACCACGCGTGGTTTGAAGAGTAGACCGAAACGGAGCAGGAGAGCCGTTTGGTTGTGCAGGAAGTTGCCCCACCACTGCTTGGTAATGAACTGCGGCACAACTACGGTGATCATTTCGTGAGCCTGGGTGGTTGAACTGATATTTTCGATGTATTCCATGACCGGCTCGACGAGCAAGCGGTACGGTGACTCGAGGATGACCAGGCGCACGCCTTCACCAAACGAGGTCCATTTGTCGCGGACTTTTTCGGACTCGGCCGGGTCGATGGACACATGCACGGCGGTGACATCGTCGGACAGTGAACGGGCATAGGTGAGGGCTTTGAGCGAGCCGCGGTGTACTCCGGCGATGAGGACGATGACGCGGTGGCGATTGATGCGTTGATAGGATTGGTAATTATCCAGGGATAGGGATTTCGCCATGTGTTTGTAATGGTTATGGATGGACATGAAAATGGCGATCAGCGAGGGGATTAATACTACCGTCACCCAGGCTCCATCCTTGAATTTGGTTACTGCGAAGACGATCATCACGATGAATGTACAAACTGAACCGAAGCCGTTGATGATCATCTTGAGCTTCCAGTTTTTGTCGAACTTCAGCACCGAGCCAGGTTCATCAACTTCCACACCGGGTTTCAGGTGACCAGATTTCCACCAGCGATGGGCCATGCCCGATTGGGAGAGGGTGAAGGACAAGAACACGCCGATCGCATACAGAGGCATTAGGCGGGTTACGTTGGCCTGAAAAAGGACGATCAGTAAGCAGGCCAACCCGGCAAGCAAGGCAATGCCGCGTGAATAAACCAGGCGACTGCCACGGAAGGTGAGCTGGCGGGGGAGGAAGCCATCTTTGGCTTGCAAGGCGCCCAGGCGGGGGAAGTCGGCGAAGGCAGTGTTGGCGGCCATGACCAGGATGACGGTGGTGCCAGCGATGACTGCCAGGTAGGGGAAACCTTGCCCGCCGTAAATGGTGCGGGCGATTTGGGAGATGACCGTTTCATGCTCGGAATAGACCGCCTGGATTTTCCCGGCGATGAGGGAGATGCCGAGGAAGAGCGAGCCGAGAATGGAAGCCATCCAGATCAAGGTGATGCCGGCGTTCTTGCTGCGCGGCTCTTTGAATGCGGTGATCCCGTTAGAAATGGCTTCGATACCGGTCAGAGCCGACGTGCCACTGGAAAAAGCGTGCAGCAGCAGGAAGGGGGTGACCGCCAGCCCAATATTCGCCACCGTCGGATCGGGAGGGTCCATGACCACGCCCAGCGAGCCCCCGAGCAAGCGGATGATGCCGATACCGACTGTTATAAACATGGTGATGACAAAGAAATACGTGGGAATAGCAAAGGCCACGCCGGATTCTTTGACACCGCGCAGGTTGATGAGCATGACGAAAGCCACCAGGATGACGGCGATTTCCACTTTATAAACCGCGAGCGCGGGGAAGGCCGAAACGATCTGAGCGACGCCGGAGGAGATGGACACTGCCACGGTGAGGACGTAATCGGTGAGCAGGGCGGCTCCGGCCGCTTGAGCAGGCAGTTCGCCCAGGTTGTCGCGGGCGACGATATACGCGCCGCCGCCGCCTGGGTAAGCATGGATGGTCTGCTCGTAGGAGATGGCTACAATGGCCATCAGGACTACAATGGCTATGGAAATAGGGAACGTGTATCCCAACGCACCCGTCCCGGCTGCCGCCAGGATGAACATGATTTCTTGTGTGGCGTAAGCTGTGGAGGAAAGCGCATCGGAGGCAAACACAGCCAGACCAATGGCCTTGCCGATGGTCTGGTGGGGAGCGTCAGCAGTCGATAAGGGGCGGCCGATCAGCCAGTTGCGCAAATCTTTGCGTGGGGTGACCGTGACCGTGGGGCGCAAGACCGTCGTACCAGCAACATTTTCTGTTCTCATAAATCCTCAAACCTTTTTTGTGTCTGCTCAGAGAGTGGGGAAGACCCTCAGTTTGTGGTGTGTGCGGCGGCATCGCACTCCGCGAGCACCACAAATTCCGGCCTCTTCTACCTCTGGACTTGTAGTTGCCTTCTTCGATCCAAAGGAATAATGGAAAAATGGGATCGGGAAAAAGCAAAATCGCGATAATCGTATCAAATGGAAATAAATGCGACGTAAAGATGGGCAGATAAAAAATAAAGGAAAAATAAAGCGCGCTACCAGAGGGGCAGGGAGGCGTTCTGACTAAATGAGGGGTTCCCCAACTCTTGACAGGAGTGAGACCCAGGTTTATATTTAGCCGGCTAATACTTAGCTGGCTAAATAAATACAAGGAAACTCAACAAATGCCTCCTCCTGAAGAACCGAAAACGATGGATTTTTTGCTGGCTACTGTGGCGCGCCTGCACCATTACCGTGTGCATGAACTGGTGGAAGGATTGGGCCTATACCGCGGACAGCCGCCATTGCTGTATGAATTGTGGAAGCAGGACGGGCGGACCCACTCTGACTTGGCGGCGAAGATGCAAATTACTCCCGCAACCATCACGCGCATGATTCAGCGCATGGAAAAAGCCGGGTTTGTACAGCGTCGACCCGATGAGCATGATCAGCGTGTGTCACGGGTGTATCTGACCGAAGAAGGGCGGGCAGTACAGAGCGAACTCCAGGCGGTTTTTGAACGGTTGGAACGGGAAACTTTTGCCGGTTTTAACGAGCAGGAGTTGGTGGTGTTGCGCGGTTTTCTGGGCCGTATTCGGGCTAACTTGCAGGCCGTGACCGGCGAACAGTTTGAAGAATAGCATTTATTGGAAGGATTAATTTATGAAAGAAGGCTTAAAACTGGCCAGGTTTATCAAACCCTACTGGCGATGGGCGGCAATCGCGCCGGTGCTCATGCTCCTGGAAGTAGCTATGGATTTGATGCAGCCGCGTATGGTGGCTCGCATTGTAGATGTGGGCATCGCGCAGTTGGATTTGCGGATCGTTTTGCAAACCGGCTTGTTGATGGTGGTACTGGCGATTGTGGGTGCGTTTGGCGGCATGAGCAACGGTGTTTTTGCTGAGATGACCGTGCAGGGCTTTGGCGCCGATTTGCGCGAGGCGCTGTTCCGCAAGGTACAAAGCCTCTCCTTTGAAAATCTGGACGAGTTGGAAACGGGCCAGCTTATCACCCGCCTGACCAATGACGTGACCCAGATGCAAGAGGCAATCTTGCTGATGCTGCGCATCCTGGTGCGGTCGCCGCTGCTGCTGATCGGCAGCCTGGTTATGGCGATTGTAACCAGCCCGCAGTTAACTTTTTTGCCGTTGGTGCTGATGCCCATCGAACTGGCGGCGGTCATTTGGGTTGTCCGCAAGGCCACGCCGCTGTTCACGCTGGTGCAGGAAAAGTTGGACGGGCTCAACGGGGTGATGCAGGAAAACCTGGCAGGGGTACGGGTGGTGAAGGCCTTTGTGCGCGGGACGCACGAGGTGGCCCGTTTTGGCGTGGCCAACGATAATCTGACCAACCAGACCATTCAAGCCGGGCGCACCGTAGCGGTGATGCCTGCGTTCATGATGCTGACGATGAATTTTGGCATTATAGCCGTGCTCTGGTTTGGGGGAGTGCAGTTCACCGTGGGCAACATGCAATTGGGGCAGATCATTGCCTTTTCCAACTACTTGATGATGACGCTGTGGTCCTTGATGATGGTCAGCCAGTTGGTGATTCAACTGGCGCGCGCGGAGGCTTCAGCCCGGCGCATCAACGAGGTACTGGAAAGCACGCCGATCGTGCAGAACCGTCCAGATGCAGACACTAAATTCCCCGCGCAGAGCCGGGTGGTGTTTGAAAATGTAACCTTCAAATATCAAGGCATGGATGGAGACCCTGTGTTGAAGGGCGTCAGTTTCATGGCGGAACCGGGACAGACGGTGGCGCTGTTGGGCACCACCGGGGCGGGCAAGTCCAGCCTGGTGCATCTCATCCCTCGTTTCTATGACGTGACTTCGGGAAAGATTACCATCGATGGGCAGGATGTGCGCGACCTGGATCTGGCGACCCTGCGGAAAAACGTGGGCGTGGCCCTGCAAGAGACAGTGCTTTTCCGCGGCAGCATCCGCGACAATATCCGTTATGGGCGTCCGGAAGCTTCTGACGCAGAGGTGGAGGCGGCAGCTAGGGCAGCGCAAGCACATGACTTCATTCTATCCCTACCCGACGGTTATGACACACTGGTGGGGCAGCGTGGAGTCAACCTATCGGGCGGGCAGAAGCAACGCATTGCCATTGCCCGGGCTTTGCTGATCCAGCCTTCAATTTTGATCCTGGATGATAGCACCAGCGCCGTGGATGTTGAGACGGAGATCAAAATCCAGGCAGCGTTGGAGGAGATCATGCGCGATCGCACCAGCTTTGTGATCGCGCAGCGCATTAGCACGGTGCTGAATGCCGACAAAATCCTGGTGTTGGATGACGGGCAAATTGCCGCGCAGGGCACGCACCGCGAACTGATGAGTTCCAGCCCAATTTACCGTGAAATATACGATTCCCAATTGGGAACCGGAGGTTTGAGCAATGACTGAGCAGAAACGCAGCACACAAACCCCGCCCACAATAGGATTCCGCGGCGGGCCGGGAATGGGATTTTTACAAGACGCGCCAAAATCGAAAGATGCCAAAGGCACTTTGCGGCGATTGTGGGCCTATCTACAACGCCAGAAGTGGGTATTAATCGCCACGGTGGGCCTGGTTCTGGTCACCTCACTGGTTGATCTAATTGGACCATATCTGATGGGCTTAGCCATTGACACCTATATCTCTAAGGCAGATTTACCCGGCCTGGCACGTCTCTTAGGATGGATGGGGCTGTCTTATGTTGTGGCAGCAGGCGGCACCTGGCTGCAGACCTATCTTATGGTTGGGGTGGCGCAGCGGGCAGTACGTGATATCCGCGCCGATCTGTTCGGAAAGTTGCAAACCTTGCCCGTGCGCTATTTTGACCAGAATGCCCACGGCGATATCATGAGCCGTCTAACCAACGACGTAGAGAATATCAGCAACGTGGTCGCCTCCAATGCCAGCATGTTGATTTCCAGCGTGATAGGGCTGGTGGGAGTGGTCATCGTAATGTTCATGATGAACGTGCCACTGGCAATCGTCAGCCTGGTGGTCATGCCGCTGACTTTCTTCCTGACGCGGGCTATTGCCAAGCGCACTCGCAAGGGTTTTCGCGAGACGCAAAAGACTCTGGGAGATCTGAATGGGATCATCGAAGAGACGGTGACGGCCGAGCGCGTGGTGCAGGCATTTGTGCGTGAGGAGGCCACGGTAGCGCAGTTCTCCACGGTCAACCGGCATTTGCAAAAAGTTGCCTTGAAAGCGCGGGTGTTCACCAGCTTCATGGGTCCGGTGATGAATATGGTCAACAACCTGGGGCTGGCGGTTGTGGCTTGTGCGGGCGGCTGGCTGGCTGTGCAGGCTCTTGCGACCGTCGGCGAGATTGCCGCGTTCGTCAACTACGCCGGGCGACTTGGCCGGCCGTTGAATATGATTGCCCAGCTTTTTACCTCCATCCAGTCGGCGCTTGCCGGCGCGGAGCGTGTCTTTGACCTGATGGACTCCTTGCCGGAAAGCGACGCCCCCGATGCCGTGGCGCTCGACCATATTCAAGGGCAAGTCAGCCTGGAGAATGTGTCTTTTGGCTATGAGTCGGGCGTGCCGGTGTTGAAAAACGTCAGCCTGGAGGCGGAGCCGGGGCAGATGATTGCCCTGGTGGGGCCAACAGGGGCCGGAAAAACCACCATCGCCAACCTGCTGACGCGCTTCTACGATATTGACCAGGGCCAGATTCGCATCGACGGGCAGGACGTTTCTCGGGTGAAAAAGGACGACCTGCGCCGTAAGCTGGGCCTGGTGCTGCAAGATAACTTTCTGTTCGCCGACACGGTTATGGAAAATATTCGCTATGGGCGGTTGGAAGCTACGGATGAGGAGGTGAAGGCGGCGGCGGTGTTGGCTAACGCAGATGCCTTCATCCACCGTTTGCCACGCGGCTATCAGACCGTTTTGAGCGAGCGAGGGAGCAACCTTTCGCAGGGTCAGCGCCAACTGCTGGCCATTGCCCGTGCCATCCTGGCCGATCCGGATATTTTGATTTTGGACGAGGCCACCAGCAACGTGGACACGCGCACCGAGAAACACCTGCAAGAGGCACTGATGCGGCTGATGGAAGGGCGGACCAGCTTTGTGATTGCGCATCGTTTGAGCACCATTCGCGATGCCGACCAGGTGCTGGTGATCAACAACGGCGAGATCATCGAACGCGGGAATCACGAAACGCTGCTAGAACAGCAAGGTTTCTACCAGCATTTGTACATCAGTCAATTCAAGGGCCAGGAAATTTAAACTCTATCTACTCGAAGCTGAAAAAGTTGGCGAATTTAAAGTATGTGTGGTGGCGAAGCCACCACACATACTTTAAATTTCGGGCCTTTTCATCTGTGGATTGGGTAGTTGTTACTCTTTCGACAGGCGGTAAGCTTTCACGTCCTTAAGCACGTCTGGGGGGAGTTCCCTTTCCATGGCGACCATCTCTTCGCGGACAAGGTCTTCGCCAACAACGTCACCCACGAAGCGCTCTGCCACATCGAGCAAAAGGTGAAGAATTTCGGCTAGTTGGCGGTTGTCTAAATCTTCTTGCACGGTGATCGACATGCCTTCAATGTGGACGGGCAGGTCATTCTCTTCGACCACCTCTCGCATATCGTTGAAAAGCGATTTTTGGAATGGCTCACCGCCAAATTGGGTAATCAGGTCGGAAAGCACCTGGATACCATCCACGAAATAGATGCGCATCGATTGGCTCTCATCCTGTGCTAGAAGGCCGGCCTGGGTGAGCAGGTGGCGTAGATCGAATTGCAATTCTTTCTGACCGGGCAAGCGTTGTTCTTCAGGCACAATGATGTTGGCCCGCAAGGCGATGTTGGCGCCGTTGAATTGGTTGTGCAGATCATAGGCGGCGACCGCTGTCAGCCAAACTTCACGTGGTTCGTTCCAATGGGTGTAAATGGTCAGGGGTTCATTTTTGAGCATGGTTTCGCGAGCCAATCGGGAGCAGAGATCTTCGATCACTTCGGGTTTCAAGCGAAGCACCTGGCTGAGCGAGTGCCCAGTGATACCATCCAAAGATTGAGCGTTGAGCAGCACGGGCAGGTTGGTGCTGGCGGAGATGATCTGGTGGTTGCGGTTGGTGAAGAGCATGGCGTAATAACGGGAAGCCGATTTGACCACGAGATTTACTGAGGCGGCTTTTTTAGTGGTCGCAATGTCCATATAAATAAATGCGCCCAGTCCAGCTACCAGATAAGCAGCTATGTAGGTTACATCGATGAAGGCCGAGATCAAATTTACCTGACCTTCTGGAAAGTACAACTCATGCCAGGTGGCGTAGGAATAGATCAGGTCGCTGGCGGTCATGAGGAACATCCCGGCAAAGATCCAGCGCCAGCTCAGAGAAAAACGGCCCAGCCCAAGCAATATTAACAGGATGGTGCACATCACTGCCACGGCTGCATCGGCGACCGGGAAGAAGATGTTTAAGACACCTTCCCAAAGACGTTGCGGATCGAAGTATCCAATGATGGGTTGGAGGACGAAGATGGCGGTCATGGCAACCCAGAAAATGCTCATTCCAAGGAGAATGAGTATTTGACCTTTATTGGGCTTTATGGGGAGATTTTGAAGGCGCGCCGCCAGGGCGATGAAGAAGAATACGTATCCGACCGCCCAAAATAAGTCTGCCAGGGAAGGGTAGGGAATATCCTGGCGGAGGATCAAGTCATAAACAGACCAAACGGTATCCGCTAGAGCCCAGGACAAAAAGCCCAGGCCCAACCCGGCCCACATACCCTTGGAAATGTCATCTTTCTCGATGCGCCATACCAGAAACATGGCCAACGCTGCAAAGAAAGCAACCAAGGGGGTCAATAGCCCAGTGATAAGCGCGTAAAGTTCATATTCTTCCGCGAAGAGACCGATGGCAACGGTCAGCAGGAGGAGCACAAAAACGATGACGAGTGTCCAGAGGATCCAAGGGCGAGGTCTGGCCATTGAGTCTCCGGGCGATGTCTATACCGGTGGAGGCAATTGATTATTTAATAATTTTATATCGAATTGCATCAGGTTTCAATCGTATTTTTGAAAAAAGGACATAATTGTAAGGTCTAGACAATCTCACTGCTGATTTGTTCCTTTTTTGCCAGTACCTGATAAAATACAGCCAGATTTATTGCCTTGAATTTTGTACACCTAGTTTCTCTTCCATGACCAATACCATTTACTTCGCCGACAACTTGACCGTGCTCCAATCGCTGCCATCCGAGAGTGTGGACCTGATCTATATTGACCCGCCCTTTAACACCGGCAAGGTGCAAGCTCGCAAGGAGATCAAGGCCAACCGGTCTGCCAATGGGGACCGCACCGGGTTCGGGGGGCGTTCTTATGAGACGGTGGAGGTAGGCTCGAAGGAATATGGGGATTTTTTTGAGGATTACGCGGGTTTTCTGCGTCCACGTCTTGACGAAGCGTATCGCGTGCTGACGCCACGCGGCAGCCTGTATTTTCATATTGATTACCGCGAGGCGCATTACTGCAAGATCTGGCTGGATGAAATCTTTGGCCGGGAAAGCTTTATCAACGAAATCATTTGGGCTTATGATTACGGCGGAAAGCCGCGTTCACGTTGGCCTGCCAAGCACGATAACATCTTTTTTTATGTCAAAGACCCTCAACACTACACCTTCAATGTTGATGAAATTGACCGGGAGCCTTACATGGCCCCCGGCCTGGTTGGGCCAGAAAAGGCGGCTCGCGGCAAGCTGCCCACGGACGTGTGGTGGCATACGATTGTGACTACCAATGGGAGCGAGAAGACCGGCTACCCCAGCCAAAAGCCGTTGGGTGTGATCAACCGCATTCTGAAGGCTTCTTCCAACCCCGGCGACCTGGTGCTGGATTTCTTTGCCGGGAGCGGGACGGTGGGGGAAAGTTGCTTGAATCTGGGGCGGCGATTCATTCTGGTGGATAATAACCCCGAAGCGCTGACGGTCATGCGCAAGCGCTTTGCAGGGGTGGATGATATTGAGTGGATCGGCTCAGGTGTCTAGCGTCTCGTTGTAACGAAGCTTGGTGAAAATTTTGACCAACCCAACAACGGCGCCAGCGGACAAACTGGCTCCGGCGATGAACATCGGTACATAAGACCACAGCGCGCCCGCATAAATGGTCAGCGAACTATATTGGTCGAGACCATGTTGGTAGGCCAGGAACGGGAGAATCATGGCATAGAAGGCGCGCGCAGCCAAATACAACCCACCCAAACCTGCGATTGCGCATAAGGCAATGAATGCTGGAGCCTGCCGCCAGCCAATCGCCCGACTGTGTTCTTCTTCCAGGCTGTTGATCCAGGCTTCGGCATCGTCCCAGTCCAATCCTTTTTTGTGGCAGACTTCCATGATCAGGTCGTCGCGATTGGCGGTACGGCCCAGGCGGGTGATCACATAGCGGGTGAACTCGTCTTGGGTGTCGACCATCGTCTGGCCTGACTAATCGCTGCCCATGCGCTCGCGCGCGCGGAGGATGAAAGTCTCTTGCGCATTGACCAATGGGTCGCCAGATTTCGCCTTGCGGTAGGTATAGGTTCCATCCGCGTGCATCTGGCGCGCCTTCACGTTATCGGATAAGTAGGTGCACAAGATTTCGTCGTGTAGGTAGCGGATCATCTTTTCGTCTTCAACGGGGAAGAGCACTTCGACGCGTTGGTTCAGGTTTCGAGGCATCAAGTCGGCGCTGCCCATGTAAATTTTCTCGTCCCCAGCGTTGTGGAAATAATAGATGCGACTATGCTCGAGGAAGCGGCCTACAATACTGGTGACGCGAATGTTGTCGCTGATGCCGGGCATTCCGGGGCGCAAGCAGCAGATGCCGCGCACGACCAGATCGATTTTTACGCCTGCCTGAGAAGCTTCATACAACAGGCGGATCATGGGCGGATCGACCAGTGAGTTCATCTTGAAAATGATGCGCCCGCCGCGCCCTTGCCGGGCATGTTCGATCTCCTGGTTGATGAGTTCAACAAAGCGAGAACGCAAGTTGACCGGGGCAACCAGAAGCTTTCGATAGGTTTCGCGTGTCGAGTAGCCGGTCAGGTAGTTGAACAGGTCGGAGGCATCGGCGCCGATTTCCTCGTCGCAGGTGAACATGCCCAGGTCTTCATACAGATTGGCCGTGATGTGATTGTAATTTCCGGTTCCCAGGTGAACATAGCGGTGGATGTGATTGCCTTCTTTGCGCACCACCAGGGCTACCTTTGAGTGAGTCTTCAAGCCAAGCAGCCCGTAGGTGACGTGGACGCCTTCGGTTTCGAGCAGCTTGGCCCAAATGATATTGCTTTCTTCGTCAAAGCGGGCTTTCAGTTCCACCAGCACGGCCACTTGCTTTCCATATTCGCGGCTGGCTTCCAGCAGGGAATTGACCACGGGGGAGTTTTTCCCTACCCGGTAAAGAGTCTGCTTGATGGCCAGCACATCGGGGTCTCGGGCAGCGCTGCGGAGGAATTCGACCACCGGGCCAAAGGAATCGTAGGGGTGGTGGAGCAAGATGTTTTTCTGGCGGAGGATAGAAAACAACTGCTCGTCCTCCAGGTCGGCCAGGTTTCTGAGTGGTTGGGGAACCGCGGGGAAGAAGGGTTTGTCCTTCAGATCTGGGCGGTCAATACGGGTCAACTCCATCAAGCTGCTGGTAACCAGTGGCGAATGGAGCACATACACATCGTTCGGGTCGACCTTCAGATTTTCGATGAGGAATTTTTTGATATCGGCGGGCATATCTGGCTGCACCAACATGCGTACCACCGCGCCAAAGCGACGCTTGCGCACACTTTCTTCAATGGTATCCAGCAAGTCCAGCGCTTCCAACTCCTGGATTTCCATGTCCGAATTGCGGGTAATATGGAAAGAGTGCGCATCCAGGATTTCCATTCCTGGGAACATGGCGGCTAAGTTGGCTTTAATCAACTGATCCAGGGCCACAAAATAATGCCGCTTGGGGGCAGTGCCATCACTGCGCAATCCACCGGATGAGCGTTTGATGGGCACCATTTGGGGCAGCGAAGGGGGCACCTTGATGCGAGCAAAGCGTTTTTGCCCGTCTTTTCCACGCACGCGCACCGCCAGGTTCAGGCTCAAGTTGGAGATGTGGGGGAAAGGGTGGCCCGGGTCTACGGCCAGGGGGGTGAGGACCGGGTAGATCACTTCATGGAAGTAATTGTCGGCGTTTTCGCGTTGTTTGGGGCTCAACTCATTGTAATTCAGGACAAAGATGCCGTTGGAGCGCAATTGTGGAATCAACGAATTGAGCCAGCACGCCCGGGCGGTCTCCATTAATTCCTGGGCTTTGGGGCGGATTTCGGCCAACTGTCGAGCGGGGGTCATTCCATCAGCGGTCAGACTGGTGACGCCCGTATCGCGTTGCATGCGCAAGCTGCCGACACGCACCATGAAGAACTCTTCCAGGTTGGAGCCAACGATTGCTAGAAATTTTACCCGTTCGAGCAAAGGATTGCGTTCATCCAGGGCTTCTTCCAGCACGCGCCACTGAAATTGGAGCAGGCCCAACTCGCGGTTGATGTAAAGTTCGGGGGCATCCAGGTCAATATCAGGAATCTGCATGTCTTCAGTTGAGACAGGATTCTCGCTCATACCACCTCGTGGGAAAGACATTGAATCTTCGTCACAAAGATCATTGTAGGATGATTATACTCGATCAGCCAATGTGCGCGGGGTCTTTGGTTTTTGAGGGTTGCCGTGATAGGCATTCCCGACACCAATTTCCGGTGAGCTGTTGCGTAATATGAAGTGGGAAAAAAACAGGCGGACCCTGATTGGGCCCGCCTGAAGGTGTGCGCGTCTGGCGCCGGTTAGTGGGTGTTCCAGCGGCGGCCCAACCCGGTGAAGAGCAGGCCAAGTCCGATGAAGAAGAGACCCGAGTTGATGAGAATGTCGGTCAGTTCCCCAGCCACATCGCTGCCGGTGACTGGAATGAGGACCGGCGATCCAGGTGTGCCGCGATTTGCAGGGGTGGGAGTGGGATCATCCCCGGAGGGGGGCGGCGGCTGTGTGCCCGAACGGGTGGGAGTAGCTGTCGGGTTGTTTCCTGGAGGCGTAGATAGGGTGGAAGTTGCTGTGGGGGTGTTGGTGGGATCCTGGCCAGGAGGCGTGGGCACAGTGGGCGTGCTCGTGGGTGTGTTGGTAGGCGTATTCGTTGGCGTGCTTGTCGGCGTATTTGTAGCCGTATTGGTTGGGGTACTGGTTGGCGTGCTGGTGGGTGTGTTGGTCGGGGTGTTGGTAACGGTGCTGGTGGGCGTATTCGTCAATGTCGGCCCGCCGGGGGTAATGGTGGGGGTGTTGGTGGGGGTATTGGTCGGTGTGTTGGTGATGGTGCTGGTCGGGGTATTCGTGGGCGTATTGGTTGGTGTGCCGGTAGGCGTGTTGGTCGGTGTATTGGTTGGTGTTCTGGTAGGGGTGTTGGTGGCCGTGTTGGTTGGTGTTCTGGTAGGCGTATTCGTAGGCGTGTTGGTAGGTGTATTGGTCGGCGTTACCGGCGTAGGTGTGTTGGTTGGAGGCACGCGCGTGAAGGTGGGCGTCGGATCAACCTCGCAGGTGAAGGTTTCTCTGAGCAGCGACTGTCCAGGGTAATCACCGGGTTGTTCGACCTCAAATTGCACTTGCTGGTTAGGGAACGGGCCAAAGGTCAGAACTACTGACTCGCCAGGGCCTAGTTGGACAGTGCCTGAATCTACCTGGGCTCCGTTCACTTCTAAGCGCCATTCTGAGGGCTCGGTCATTGCGACTTCGCCATTTTCGTTGGTGATGGTTACTTGAAATCCACCGGATTCCAGACAGACGATACTCATACGCAGGCTGGTGCCGTCCCACTCGGCAGCAATTGCCGGCTGGTATTGCGCGGACAAGAGCAGGCCGAGAACGAGCAGTAATATTCCGGCTGTATAGAAGAACCGGCTTATTGAACGAAAGATCGGTGACAGTGAGCGAAACATATGAGCCTCCCAACGACGATAGACGAATAAACGAGGTAGACTGCCTTAAAACAAGAAACCGGCCTGCTAATAAAAGTGGCCGGTTTCGCTACTGGCTCCCCGCAGACTGTCTTCTCGTTGGAGAAGCAAGCGACCAATTTTTGGTCTGCAGATCATTGCCGCCTGTTGAAATATGGCGAGTTAATTGTTTTCAGGATTTATTACCTGTATGGTGATTATCATAGCATAAATAGTAGGTTTGTCAATTATCTGTGAGCGAAATCACTCGAAAGGGTGATAGAGGGATTCATAGCTTCGCAGAGGGTGAAGAAGGTGGGGTGCTTTCACCTTTGGCTGTGTAGCTTCAGAAATTATTGTTCTTTGTCAGTTGGCGGAGCGACTGGACGAGCAACCACAATTAACCGATGGGTATCCTTATAAGGTGGCCAGCAGGTGACCAGCGTCAGGCGCTCATCTGGGAAAGAGCCGATCCAGGTAGCGTTTTCCACCATCTGAGCAAACGAGACATCCTTCTCCTGGAGTTTCATGACGTCTGTCACCCGGTAAGTGAAGGTCTCAGCGCTTGCGTAAAGAATGATTTCATCGCCAACTTCCAGACGGTATAGATTAGCAAAGACTTTGCCGCGAGCGTTGTTGTGCCCAAAGAGGACTGTGTTGCCGATGACTCCGGGGTAAGCAGAGTTGGGATTCCACCCGGCAGCGAATTTGTCCGGTACCAGCCACTGTTCGTATACCGTGTCACGGATCTTAATCTGGCGGGAGCCTGTCTCCTCGACCGGGGCATCCAACTCGATCCGTGGAATGACCAGCCGGGTGGGTGGATAACGCGGCTCGGGGGTTGCTTTCTCCACGACTGATGCGGGGGCAGAGTCTGTTGGCGCAGGCGTTTCGAGGGGATTCAAAGATATGGTTGGGGTTGGAGCCGGCGGGACAGTTTCGGCTACTGGAATGATATAGGCGGCCTGGTAATCCTCGCCGAGAAGTTCGATTAATTCTGCATCATCCGGCGGAGGGTCGAGAAGCGGCGGGAGCATCCGGTAAAGGGCCAGTGCCATGAGAGACAGGCCCGCCAAGATCATTGCAACGCGCACTTTCGGCCACTTTGTGAATGTATCCACTTCATTACCCATAAAAGAATCTCCAGAGAAGTGCGAAGCCGGTTTCAATAGGGTGTGTGCAAAGCACACACCCTAAATGACTTCCGATCTTCTAGCGATTTCTGGAGATATTTATACCATATCTAGAGTTAGTTTATCTCCCAGCGACGACTGAGGGCTGTGCAAGCCAGGCCAAAGCCCATCAACAAAAGGCCAAGATTGAGTAGCAGGTCGGTCATCGAGTCGGCATCGCTGCCACCGGTGACAGGGATGAGCAAGCCGGTGTTTCCACCTGGATTGGTGGCTGGGGTTGCGGTCGGATTCCCACCAGAAGTTGTGGGATTGCCAGGGGTGGCTGTTGGGTTCTGACCGCTGGTCGTAGGCGGTGTGCTGGAGGGCTTGGGGGTAGCGGTGGGACTTTGTCCTGGAGGCGTTGTAGGAACCGGGGTCTCGCCATCCGGCACCGAGCAGGTGACCGCGGCCTGGGGCTGGCTGGAACCAGGGTGTCCGGGGCGCTGGTCGACGTACAGGATGACTTTTTGGCCGTCATAGGGGCCGAAGGTCATGGTGGTGGATTCGCCACCCTTGAGTTGCAACGTGCCGCTATCTACGAGGTTGCCGTCTACGGTCAAACGCCAATTGGTCGGGCCGTCCATGTCACCTTCACCCGGGTCGCCGGTGTTAGTGACAGTGAATTGAGCTTGACCGGTGACCAGGCACTGCCCGGTGACGCGCACACTGGACTTGTCCCATTCGGATGGGGTGGGGGTATTGGTTGGAGTGTTAGTAGGCGTGTTTGTCGGAGTGTTGGTTGGTGTATTGGTTGGCGTGTTGGTGGGCGTGTTGGTGGGGGTGTTGGTAGGTGTCGCGGTAGGATCGTCGCCAGGAGGCGGGGTAGGGATGGGGGTCTTGGTGCCCGGCGTCGAGCAGATCAAGTCGGCCTGGGGCTGGCTGTTGCCGGGGTGTCCGGGGCGCTGGTCTACGTACAGGATGACTTTCAGACCATCATAGGGGCCGAAGGTCATGATGATGGATTCGCCGCCCTTGAGTTGCAGCGTGCCGCTATCTACGAGGTTGCCGTCCACGGTCAAACGCCAGTTGGTCGGGCCGTCCATGTCACCTTCGCCCGGGTCGCCGGTGTTGGTGACGGTGAACTGAGCCTGACCGGTGACCAGGCACTGGCCGGTAACGCGCACGCTGGACTTGTCCCAGGTGTCAGAAGGAGTGGGGGTGTTGGTAGCAGTGTTAACAGGAGTGTTGGTCGGCGTGTTTGTGGGGGTGTTTGTCGGTGTATTGGTGGGGGTGTTGGTGGGAGTGTTCCTGGGTGTTTTAGTTGGTTTTTCGGTTGGCGTGTTGGTAGGTGTCTTGGTCGGTTTGTCGGTAGGTACATTCGTGGGGGTTTTTGTGAATTTGACCACAGGGGTAGCGGTCGGATAGGTCTCGGGACCGCAGGTAATGATTTCCCGAAGAGTCGTTTGACCATCATAACCATCAGGCTGTTCGACATCAAATTGCATCTGGTCGCCAGGGTAGGGGCCAAAGACAAAGGTTGCTGACTCGTGCGGGCCAAATTGAACTGTGCCGCTGTCGACCTCAACCCCGTTCACCAAAAAGCGCCACGCCGATGGCGCGAGCATGCTCGCGTCACTGGTATTGGTTACCGTGAAGGAGCCTTCACCGGAATCCAGGCAAGCAGCGGTCAGGCTCAAACTGGTTCCATCCCATTCGTTCATCAGCAGGGAAGCGGCCGCCGGTCGAGCGTTCATCGATAACATCAGGCTGAGAACTAAGAGCATCACACCACTTGAATAAAAGAAGCGGCTGAGTGAGCGGAAGAAAGGTGAAGATTTCCGTGTCATATCTACCTCCATAAGAACGATAATCGGAGTGCCAGCCCCTGCAAACAAAAAACCGACCATGCATGATGGCCGGTTTCGCTATTGGCTCCCTGCACACCCGCTCCCCTATTCGCTGAGCAAGCGACCAAATGAGGTGTACAGATCAACGCCGCCGAATGATGCTGTATTTTGTTTGAAGGCACAGAAGAGAACGCTCTTCTTGCCTTAATCTTACCAGACCAGAAAAGATTGTCAACGAATGCCGATTGCGGTTACGTTGCAGTCTGGTTTGAGCGAGATCGAGATTTGGTAATGACAAACAAACCAGGATAAACCTGGAAATCATCTTTAATCATCTACGTGCAGTTTATAGCCCAACCGATCGATGTTCTCAATCAAATTCGGTATTCCCACCGCTTGTTCAATTTTTTGGCGGAGCAGGTACACCAGGTATTTGATCCGGTTGCGCACTTGAGGGGTGTCCTTTCCCCAAACGGTCTCGGCGATGACTCGATAGTGAACGACATCCGGAGCGCTTTTTGCCAGCGTCGCGAGAATGGCAAACTCTTTCCCCGTGAGTTGGATACGATGATCTTTGATGATCACTTCCTGAGAGGAAAAGTCAACGATTAAACCTGAGCGAGGGAAGACCAGGCGCTCGGTATTCTTTTGCGGCTGGGCGCGGCGCAAAACAGCCTGAACCCGGGCGATGACCTCGGCATTGACAAAAGGTTTGGTCAAGTAGTCGTCAACACCCTGGCGCAGGGCGCGCACAACATCATCCTTATTGTGGATGGCCGATACGATGATCACCGGGACGTTGGTTGTCTGGCGCAGGAACTGGTAGGTTTGCCACCCATCCATTTCAGGCATCATCAAATCCAGCAGAATGAGATCGGGGTGGTTTTCGTTGCACTTCTGGACGGCTTCATACCCATTGTACGCTCCCAAAACATTGTAACCGGCCATGCGGAGGATCTGTTTGAGCAAGAAAACCGTATCCGTGTCATCTTCAACAACCAGAATGGTCTGGCGCGAGGCTGTATTGATTTCATCTAAATCGATACCGGGAACCTGGTTCTCGCTGGAAGGGAGGGGGGATTGGTTAGTCATTGAGGTGCTCCTATGGAGGGATACAAAAACCGGCCAAGAATGGTGGCCGGTTTCGCTATTAGCTCCCTGCGAGCCCTCTCGTAGTAACGAGAAAGCGACCAAATACAAACTCGCAGATCAACGCCGCCTGAAAAAAGGATTTGCTGTTAAGTTTTCAAAAACACTAAATAAGAGGATTCTTACAACAAATTTGGTCTAAGCACTTATTCTAAACTCACATCAATATTATATTTATCTTACCAGAAACAAGTGAATTGTCAATAAATATTGGGCTCTCTGGAAACCGGTGCGGTACCTACGGCGGCAAACCCCAAAGATCCCGAATATTTGACCTTGACATTTCAGGATTATCCCCATACAATAAGTGTAATAAATACACTAACGATGTTCTCGCTTATCACGAGAATCGAGGAGGAAGCATGTCACCAGAAACTTTGCTCGATCAAGCCCGTCCTTTTTTATTGGAGTTGGGGAAATGGAAAAAGTCGTTGCCGGCGCTGCCTTTACAGTCCGTAACGACCCACCCGGAAAAAACGGCGGTTATTTCGGTGGATATCATCGAGGGCTTTTGCAACATTGGGGCGCTTTCCAGCCCACGGGTCGCGGGCATCGTTGCGCCGATTGTGAGCTTGTTTGAACGGGCATGGAGCGCAGGCGTGCGGTACTTCATCTTAAGTCAAGATACGCACGAGCCAGACGCAGTGGAGTTTGCCCAGTTCCCACCACACTGCGTGCGCGGCACGATGGAGGCGGAACCTGTGGCTGCATTCAAAGCATTACCGTTCTTTACTCAAATGACGCAAGTTGAAAAGAACTCAATCTCTTCGGGCCTGAATACAGGCTTGAACGAGTGGATTGCCGGGCATCCCGAAGTGGATACCTATATTGTGGTTGGGGATTGCACCGATCTGTGCACCTACCAGTTAGCCATGCAGTTGCGTTTGGACGCGAATGCCCGGCAACTTTCTCGGCGGGTGATTGTGCCGGAGAACTGCGTGCAGACTTATGATCGTCCGGTGGAGGTGGCAAAAGAACAGGGTGGCTTGCCCCATCCCGGTGACTTGCTGCACGCGGTGTTCCTGTATCACATGGCGTTGAATGGCGTCGAGGTTGTTGCCCGGCTGGACTGATTTCGGTGGATACACAAAACAGGAGAAGGGCCGTACCTGCGGCCCTTCTCCTGTTTAATGTACTGGCGCGAACCCGTTCTGCCACTATTACAGCTTCGTTGCAGTTGATTTAGAGAGCCTTCACATGGAAATATTCATGGTAAAGTCATTGATATAGACAGGCCTCAAGAAGACGTGCCGGTTTTCATGATTATTTTTCTGGGGTAACTACTTGGCCAGTGGTGGAAAATCATTCTTTGCTCTTTGGGTAGTTACTTTTCGGGCTGGATTATTTGTTTGGCAGTGAGGCAAGTCCAATTGTCGTTAGAAACCAGCAATCAATTCTTCTTTTACATCGCTGCTGCGTTTTCCAGCCTGGCGGGCGCTGTTTTCATTTGGCGGAAGGGGCGGTTTGTCGAGCCTGGGCGATTCCTGCTGATGTATGCCGGAGCGATCATGCTGTGGGCGTTGGGAGCTGCCTGGGAATTGGCTGCGCCCAATTTGGCCGCTAAAGAGTCGATCTGGGTGATCCGTTTTGCTGGCGTTTTGCTGTTGCCAGCTACCTATTTATTGTTTGCGCTTCACTATTCTGCCTGGCCCATTCCGAGCGCTCGAACGAGCCGCTGGCAGTCCCTTATTCTGATTCACCCCTTCATTTTCCTGGTTCTGGCGGTGACCAACCCGTGGCATGGTTGGATCCGCGAAGTTCCGCTCTACCTGTCGGATTTGATCGACCTCCCCGTGTTCAATCCCGGGCCAGCCTGGTGGGTGAATGCTATCTATATCACGATCATCATTGTTTTTGCGGACGCGTTGTTAATTTTCCGCCGAATATCTACGCGCCAACTCTCTGGGCGGCAAGCCGCGGCAGAAATCAGCGCAATGGTGATTCAGATACTTGGCCTGGTCCTATATGCTTTAGACCTCACGGCCCAAACGCGCGGTGGTCCGGCTTTGTTGCTGGTTTCGATTAGCCCGTTTTTGTTTGCCTACGCTGTTTACAACCTTTCGCCAGAGGACCTATCTCCACTGGCGCGGGGTGAACTGCTGGAAAAGATGCAGGATGGGGTGCTGGTGTTAGACCGCCAAGGGCGCATCGTGGATGCAAATCCATCGATGCAGGCAATGACCAAGTTATCCTTTCAAGCTTTATACGGGCTTCGGGTGCAGCAAGTTTTGCCAGTGGAGCAATTGAACGCGGAAAGACCTGACGAGCAAGAGGTCGTTCTCCGCTTGGGTGACGAATCCAGCACGTTGACCTTGCACACCACGCCGGTGTACGATTTGCGCCGCAGGCTGGCTGGTTGGGTGGCGACCCTGCGAGACATCACCCACCACAAAGAACTGGTTCAGGTTGCCAGCGCGAACCAGGAACGCTACAGGGCTTTGTTTGAGAAGGCCAACGATGCAATTGTCTTGCGGGACGGAGAAGGTCATGTCCTGGACGCAAACCCGTGCGCCCTGGAACTGTTTGGCTGCACTCGTGAAACGATGGATGGGTTAAGCCGGTATTTGCCTGCAGAGCCGTTGCCCGGCAGCATGTTCCGCAGCCGAGCCCAACGCTCCGATGGCACAGAGTTGATCCTGGAGATTTCTCAGGCTGTTTTGGAGGCGGACCAACAGCCTTTGGTGATGGATATCATTCGGGATGTAACCGACCGGGTATTCATTGAGGAATCTACGCTGGAGGCGCGCAAGCTCAGCGAATCGCTGCGTCAGGCCGGTCTGGCAATGACCGCCAGCCTGGATTTCGACGAGGTCTTGGGTTCGACGCTAGATCAGGTGAGGCGGATCGTTCCCTGCGATTATGGGGATGTTTTTTTGATCGAAGATGAACGGGCGGTCTCCATCCGCTCGATGGGTTATGAAAAATTTGGATACGAGGCACTGAACCGGGCTCACCATCTGGCTTTTGATCTCGAGAAATCTCGACATCTGCGCGACGTGGTAGAACGGTCTATCGTGGTTTACCTGCCGGATGTGAAGCGGGAAGCCGGTTGGCAAACGATTGAGGGCATTCCGAATGCCAGCGCATGGATTGGCGCACCGATTGTGATCGATGGACAGGTGTTTGCTATCATTTCGCTGGTTTCGTTGCAAAGTGGAGATTTCACACCACGGCATGTGGAGCGGCTGGAACAATTTGCTTCGCACGCCAGCCTGGCTTTGGACAATGCGCACCTTTACCAGCAGATGAAGCGCCGCCTGGACGAGCAATCCATGCTTAATCAAGCTGCCCAGTCCATCTCGTCTGCCCTGGATTTGCAGAACTTGCTGTTGATGATCTCGCAAACCTTCAGCCGCTTTTTCGAGTCAGATAATTTGGCGGTGATCTTATATGATGGAGAAGCGGACGCGGTGGGGGAGACGCTGCGGGTGACGAACGGGCAGTTTCAGCGCATCCGCAGCCCGCGGCTGGACGTGGGCCTGGTGGAGTGTATCATCCGGAATCGGCGCGGCCTGGTTTTCCGCGAGCGGACGGAGCTACTCGATTTTGCCCGCACTTTCCAGGTCACGATATCAGCCATTTTGCCGGAATCGTGGATCGGCATACCGCTCATCGCCACCGATCGGGTGGTGGGGGCGCTGGTGATGCAGGACTTTGAGCGAGCAGGAGTGTACGCAGATAAGGACCTCTCGCTGCTTTCGACGATTGGATCCACCGTGGCAGTGTCGATCCAAAACGCTGCCCTGTATGAAGCAATGCAGCAGCGGGCGGCAGAACTGGCAGAGGCCAATCGTCGCGCAGAAGAATCCCGGGCATCCGCCGAGGAAGCCAACCGGGCGAAATCCAGCTTCCTGGCAACGATGAGTCACGAGATTCGCACGCCCCTCAATGGGATCATCGGCATGACCGGGCTGCTGCAAAGCACTGGCTTGACTCGCGAACAGGCGGGCTATGTGGATTTGTTGCGTACCAGCAGCGAAAGCCTTTCGGCCTTGTTAAATGATATTTTGGATATATCAAGAATTGAAGCCGGGCGGCTGGATCTGGAGCGTGAGCCGTTTAATCTGCGCAAGTGCATTGAAGAAGCGCTGGACGTGCAAGTCCCGCGGGCGTTGGCGGCTGGGCTGGATCTGGCCTATTTTATCGAGCCGGGCACGCCAGGGATCATCCTGGGAGATGTAACGCGCCTACGGCAGATCTTGATCAATTTATTGAATAATGCCATCAAATTCACGGCTCAAGGCGAGGTCTTCCTGCGCGTGGCGGGGAGCGGGGAAGCGGTCGGCAAGTGCGTTCTGCATTTCTCGGTGCGTGACACCGGGATCGGCATTGCGTCTGAGAAGCAAACCATGTTATTCCAAACTTTCTCTCAGTTGGACCCCTCTACCACGCGGAAATACGGTGGATCAGGGCTGGGCCTGGCTATTAGCAAGCAATTGTGTGAAATGATGGATGGCAAGATGTGGGTGGAAAGTGAGGGGATTCCGGGGAAAGGTTCCACTTTCCATTTCACCATCTGTGTCGCAACCGAAAGTGGGGCAACGGAGCCGCTCCAGACGCACCCTGTACTGGTTGGCAAGCGTCTGGTGGTGGCGATGCACAGCCCGGCTCTGCGCGAAATGATTGGGCGAAACGCCGAAGCCTGGGGAATGCGCACGCTGCTGCTGGACTGTGAGGAACTGGACCGAGCCGGGATTGGCGCCGAGGATTTGGTGGTGGCAGATGGGTCTTGCGAAGAGCATGTGCGGTCGGTGCTGGACGGGCGGAAGGTGATCTACCTGGTAAATCCCAATGAGGAACGCGCCAGGGAGGGGTTGTTTCTGGAAAAACCCCTCAAGCCCGAACGCTTGCAGGAGACTTTGGTTTGGCAGTTGAAGCCTGGCCCTTCTCAATGTCAAACTCCAGTTGAGTTGGAAAATGGACGGAAGGGTAACAGGTGTCTATCGGAAGATCATCCTTTGCGCATTCTGTTGGTGGAGGACAACCCGGTCAATCAGAAAGTAGCCAAGGTGATGCTGTCCAGGTTGGGCTACGAGGTGGAAGTTGCCAACAATGGCCAGGAAGGCCTGGAAATGGTCAAACAACGGGCTGGAAGCGCCCGTGCTTTTGATGTGGTCTTCATGGACATTCACATGCCGGTGATGGACGGTGAAGAGGCTAGCAAGCGCATTCGCAGCGAACTGCCCATTCACCAGCAGCCGTTCATCGTGGCGTTGACCGCTGATACACTGGATGGCAACCGGCAGCGCTTTGAAGCGGCGGGGATGGATATCTTCCTGACAAAGCCGGTGCGCCAGGACGACTTAATGAAAGCATTGGTCGCTTATCAGCCTATGGTAGTGTATGGCATTGAGCCGGCTACTACTGTGGAGGCGGCGCCTATTTCCAGCAGTATGAAAGCCATTGATCCGCTGGTCATCAACCGCTGGGCTGGCGTGATGGGCGACACCCCGGTTATCACCGAGATCGTGCAGGTATATCTGAGCGATTCGGCGGAGTTGATGAGCGGTGTTGAGGAAGGTGCGCGGGCTGAAGATTGGCGGCGTGTTCAACTGGGGGCTCATGCCTTAAAATCCAGCAGCGCCAATCTAGGGGCGATGCTCCTGGCGGGGATACTGGACCGGATTGAGAAAACATCTCAGGCTGTGCAAGTCAAGCCGCAAATGGACGAGATCAAGGCCCTCAAAACTGACATCGCTCAGGCGCGGCATGTGTACGACCAGGCTTGCGTTGAACTACAGGCATGGAACACGAAACGCGCTCAAGCCGTAGCGCCCATTGGCGGCTAGACGTGAGCCGCTAGCGCTTTGTAGGCGCCGCGGGGCTCGATCCGGTAAGCAGGAACCGAAGCGGGAATGAGCAGGGTCTCGTAGAGGCCCAGTTTTTGCGACCAGCCGGGGCCTTCCGCGACGGCTTCGCCTTCGATGATGGTCAGGGCGTGGAAGCTCCTGCCGGCCGGACTGAGGAAGGCGGTGCGCTCCTGACCTGCCAGCACCTCGAGGGTGAAATACTCGCATTTGGCAATCTCAACCGGTTGGCCGTCCTTGAGGCTGGGCAGCGGTATGGCCTTGCCTGTTGCCGTGGGGTCGGCTACGGCCAGCGATTTGTCGATGTGCAGTGGGCGTTCGGAGGTGGCGGGGCGGTCCCAGTCGTAGACCCGGTAGGTTAAATTGGAGGTTTGCTGTACCTCATATAGCAGCAGGCCCGGCCCCAGGGCATGGATAGTGCCCGCCCGGATGAAGATCGTATCTCCCTTTTGCGCTTCCAGCCGTTCCATGTGCTCGACGATTTTTCCCTGGCGGATGGCTTCGGCTAGCTGCTCGGAACTTGTTCCAGCGCGCAGGCCGCACAACAAGGAAGCGCCAGGCTCGTTCTGCAGGATGTGCCAGGCTTCGGTCTTGCCAAACTGCCCTTTTCCTTCCAGTTTCACGGCTTGTTCGTTGTTGGGGTGCACTTGCAGCGAGAGCCAGCCGGCGCAGTCCAACAGTTTGATGAGCAGGGGGAAGCGGGAGCCGGTGCGCTGGAAGGGAACCGACCCCAGCAACTCCACGCCCAGGCGCTCAGCGGTTTCTGCCAGGGTCCAATCCGCGTAGGGGCCATCCTGTATGCGGTCTAGCTCGGAGACAATCCAGGCTTCAGCGGTGCGGGGCTGGTCAGGTCGCAGGCGGCGCCCGCCCCAAACATAGTCGCGGTATTCGGGCGTCAGGCGGAAAGGAAGTAAGGTTGTCATGGTAAGATTATATCAAAAGCACATCACGCAAGAGCGAAGGAGACATCTATGGTTTCAGCAATTGTACTAATCGAATGCGTCAAAGGCGCCATCAGCCAGACAGCCGAAGCATTGGCCGAGATGCCGGGCATTAGCGAGGTGTATTCGGTGGCGGGCCGGGTTGACCTGGTGGCGATCATCCGGGTGCCGAATAATGAACAGTTGGCCGAGATTGTGACCGACCGCATGTTGAAAGCGCCGGGAATTGCCCGCACCGAGACGTTGATTGCTTTCCAGGTGTTCTCAAAGCACGACCTGGAGCACATGTTCTCGATCGGCGTTGAGGACTAACCCGCAGTTTCTTCCCAATAGGTGACGGGAAAATCGGGCAGGGGCATGAAGCCCAGCCTGGCAGCCAAAGCCGTGGAGGGTTGGTTGTCCCAAAAACATTCCCAGTTGGGGCGCAATCCGCGCCGGATGCATTCGGCCAGAAAAGCCTTGGCTGTGATGAGCGCAAACCCTCGCCGGCGATAAGGCTCGGCAGTTTGCACGTCGATTTCAACGGCTCGGTCCGAGGTGAAGACTGTGGCACAGGAAGCGGCCATCTGGCCTTCGTGGAGCAAGGCAAAGCCGAAGCCGTGGCGAACGAAGGCTTCAGGTGATCCCCAGCAAGCGGGCAGGCTGGTTTGCTCGACCAGCTTTGCGTCCATACGCACCAGATCAAAGCCAGGAGGAATGGAGGGAGCGGTCAGAGATGCGAAGGCCGGCGCATCGAGAACGAAAGGTCGCCGGTAGATAGAAATGAGCCGGCGGTTGGGCAGCAAGGCGGGCAAGGCAGGTTCCCAGCCAGGCGAGGTGATGAAGATGAAGCCGGTTTCGCCCTTTTCTTGTGCAGCCGGGACCATCGTTCCGGTTAAACAGGATGAAATATCCAGCAACGTGTCAGGCTCGCTGGTTGGCTGTCCGCAAAGGAAGAAGTAGCCTACGGGAGTCCACAACAGTGCCCGGTGGGGCATTTGGGGGTCATCGACAAATATGCGCCCGGGGTTGAAGCCCTGGCAGACCGCGTAGGGCAGCACGCTTTGGGGGAGGGCAGCCAGAAGCGGACTTACCCGCGAGAATTGATCGGGGCGAAGTTCAAGCATATTCATTTCCTTCGGTTGCGAAAATCCTTCTATTCTTCCTTAGCCACCACATTCATGTTGGGGAGAAGGATGTAAGGCGCATTGAACGTGCTGTACACCCATTGGCTTTCACGGCTGACTGCCGCGACATTGGTCAATAGATCGTAAATATTACCGGCGATGGACAAATCCTTTACTCGTCCGACAATTTCTCCCTTGTGGATTTTGAAAGCCAGACTGAGCGGATTTGAAAACGCTCCCGAGATGATATTTCCCTGACCAATTCCCAGCAAATCTTCTACCAGGATGCCTTCGTCAATACCAGAGATCATTTCTGCTAAGGGAGTCTGGCCGGGTTGGACAATGAAATTGGTCACCGAGGGGTTGGGAGGGCTGAATAAACTGCGTGATCCGTTACCGGTAGTCTGGACGCCAAACTGAGCGGCGGTCTTTAGGTCATAGTAAAAACCTTTAAACACGCCGTTTTCAATCAGGGCGTTGCGGCGATGCGGCACCCCCTCGTCGTCATAAGGCCCGGAGGCAAACTTGCCGTCAATCGTGCCGTCGTCGATGACGGAAATTTTTTCGTCAAACAGCTTATCCCCAATTTTCCCAACCAGGGGCGAGGTGCCTTTATACGCATTTTTGCCGTTCAAGCCCTCATTTAACGGAAGGGTCAATGCTAAAGACCCAACAGGTGAGAAAATGACGGGCATTGTTCCGGATTTAATGGTGGTGATGGTACGCGCCAGGATCAGTTTTTCCACGAGTTGGCGAGCAAACTCCAGATAACCGTCGTCCCATAAGAGGGTACCCAGTTGATCATAGAGGATAAGCACATCGTCGCCCGCAATCCGATCAATTTCAAAGCCAATCGATAGAGGCGAACGTTGGAAGTTTACATCCAGACCGGCATGGTTCTGAATGGAAACCGTTTGCACACTGCGCTCAATGGTTACGTTACAGCGGGCATCCGGCTCGACGGGCAGGACTAACGCGAGGATTTGCCGCCCGATTTCGACCAGGTCGGGGATTGGCAATTCGGCAATCTTCGGATCGTAGGTTTGCACTTGCGTAGCCGTTTGGGGCGCAGGAAATTCTAGAGTGACGGGATCGCCATAAGCAGCCGATTCGAGCACGCTGGCGGAGAGCTTATCCAGAGATTGTAGATCGGTGGAAGCTGCAAAGCCCAGCCGGCCTTTGCGCACAACTCGCACCGCCATGCCACGAGTTTCGGTCACCGAGCTGGATTTGAGCTGGTTGGCCGTGAATTCAATCGTTGTTTTTTCGTCGCTCAGGCTGGTCACTTCGACCTGTTCCGCCTGCCTGGAAAGTTGTTTCAAGAGTTCCATTGTATTCTCCTCCGAGTGGTCCGCGGTTATTCTCCGCCGATGGTCACGTTCTGGATGCGAATGTGGGGAGCGCCCATCCCTACCGGCAGTGGGTATTGATTGCCTTTTCCACATCCGCCGCTGGTAAAGGCCCATTTGAAGTCATTGCCGATAGCGTCGATATTCTCCAGCGTCGAGAAAAGGTTGCCTGCCAGGATCACATCCTTAACCATTTCGGCGATTTGCCCGTCACGGATCATATACGCATAACCGGAACTGAACGAGAAGTTTTCGAGTTGCGTTTGACCGCCGTAAGCATCACAGGCGTAGATACCCAGCTTGATATCTTTGATCATCTCCTCGAAGGGCGTGGCGCCGTTGTCGATGGCTGTGTTCGTCATTCGCACAATGGGCGGGAAACGGTAGTTGATGGCACGCGCGTTCCCAGAGGGTTGCTCTCCCATCTTTGCGGCAGTCTCGCGCGAGTGTAACCGTCCCACCAGGAAGCCGTCCTTAATCAACCAGTTGCGCCTGCCCGGTGTACCTTCATCGTCATAGAGCGTGGTTCCGCGCAATCCGGAAATAGAGCCGTCATCATATACATTCAGCAGGTCTTTCCCAAACCGTCGCCCCAAAACCATCATTTCTTGCGCTTTTGGGTTTTCGTACACAAAATCGGACTCGGAGAGATGGCCAAAGGCTTCGTGGATGAACACGCCAGCCAGCAATGGATCGAGGACCACCGGGTAAACGCCGCCTTTGACCGGCTTGGCCGAGAGCAGATCAACCGCCTGCCGGGCAGCTTTGAGTGCAAGCTCATCTTTATCGAGGACATATTCAAAACCAAACGGCCCGGCATGGGTCTCGTATGCTTGCTGGACGTTATCTCCATCCCGGGCGATGGCGGCCGCCACGACGGCCACACTGGGACGTTCAGTTTCTATGTAAGTGCCCTGTGAATTGGCTAGAATGACCCGGCTGAGTGAGTCGGAGTATGCCGCATAGGTGTCGATGATTCGCTCGCTGTATCCACGCATTACTTCGTTGTAGCGTTCGGCCAGCGATTTCTTTTCTGCCAGCGATACATCGCGGAAATCACGTTGAAGGTTGGCGGGGATGGTTGTATCGACGGGCTCAACTTCTACCAGCTCGATGGGCTCAGGGCTGGATGCTACCAGGGCGCACTGGTAGGCCTGCTCGACTTTGTTGGCCAAGTCCTCCAGGTTGTTAAAAGTCGCTACACCCCAACCTTTATTTTTGATCAGGGAGCGAACAATCCCGCCTTTATCCAAGACCGAGCCAATATTCTCCAGGTCTTTTCCTTGGAACACGACGCGCGTCGATTCTTTCTCTTCGAGCCGGATTTCGGTGTAATCCGCTT
>JAEXTI010000499.1 GCA_023406965.1 Chloroflexota bacterium | reverse complement strand
AAATGATCACGGTCGTGCATTGCGAAACACCCTCGGGCACACTGAACCCGCTGGCGGAGTTGGGCGCGTTGAAACGAGCGCACAATGTGCCGCTGTTATATGTAGACTCGGTGGCAGCACTGGGCGGTGTGCCGCTGGAGACGGATGCCTGGGGCATCGACCTGCTGCTGGGCGGCTCGCAGAAAGCGCTTTCGGTGCCCCCGGGGATGTCCTTTGTGGCCATCAGCCCGGCGGCCTGGGAGATCATTGTCGAGGTAGGCTATGTGGGCTACGACGCGCTGCTGCCCTTCCGCACGGCGCAGCGGGATTTCTACTTCCCGTACACGCCTTACTGGCACGGCATGGCAGCCCTGAACGCAGGCGCGGAGCGCATTCTGGCCGAGGGGTTGGAGGCGTGTTTTGCGCGTCACGAGCGCGCCGCTCAATGCTGCCGGGCGGGGATTGTGGAGATGGGCCTGGAATTGTTCCCCGCGCCGGGGGCTGTGCCTTCGCCCACGGTGACAGCGGTGAAGGTGCCTGAGGCGATTGGCTGGGCTGAACTGGATGCGGGTTTCCGCCGGGCCGGCCTGGCTGTCGGGGGCAGCTATGGGCCGTTGGCGGGCAAAGTCTTCCGCCTGGGACACATGGGTACGCAGGCGGATGAGATGCTGGTGGAGCGGGCGCTGGCGGTGATTCGCGAGGTGATTTAAATCGCTGCGGCAATTTCCAAAAAGCCGAAAAGCTTTGAACGCTTGATTGAAAATCAGGGGGATAGGCCGGAGACGAGGTAAATCGTTCGGCCTTTGAATTCCCAGATTGGAGTTAACTCGAAGTGGCTGCTGTCCTGGGCGTTGAGGCCTGCTTTATTCAACTCTCGCCACAGAGGGTTGCCCGGCTCGGGGAAGGACACCAGGTACACGCTGCCGCCCCTGGCGCGGATGGCGGTAATCCGTTCGCCAAGGGCTGCGTAGACCTGCTCAGGATTGTTGGCCGGGTCGACCAGGTCGCGGAACAAAGAGATGGACTCACGGCCCGAGAAGTATGGGATGTAGCGGTCGTCCTCGGCGGTGATCACGGCATCGCCGGGTTGCGTGCGGTCGGCGATGAAAGCGGCCAATTGGTAAGGTAGGTTCCGTTGCAAGCTGTGGTGCTGGAGGGTTAAGCACACGGCATTGACCACCACCAGAAGAGTTGGGAGGAAAGATGGGAACGACAGCCACAATGGGTTGATTGGGGGAGCGGCGCGAAAAAGCTCGTGCAAGGTCAATCCCGCCAGGATCCACCAGGCCAGGATCAGCGGCATCCAAAACTGAATGTCTTTGGGTACCCAATAGAAGCCAAAGCATAAGTTGAGAAACGACCATACGCCGAGTGCCAGCAGCGGAGCGCGGTAATTTTGCCAGAGGGCTTTGCGCATACGGAAGGCAATGTAAAACAGCCCGGCTAAGATTACACCAACACTCAGGGTGAAGAGAACATACTCCGTGTCCCGTACCCATGTGGAGGTCACCCAGAAAGCGTAGGAACTGCTATCCAGTCCCAGGCCGCTGAAGGTTGCCAGGGTGCGAGTCATGGCGTAGGCGCCAAAAAACAAGTTGGCCGGGCTGAGGACCCCATAGACCGTACCTGCGCCCGCGCCCGTGCCGCCATACAGGTGAAAGGCCTGGAGAGCCGCCCAACTGCGCACTCCGTAAACCAGGACCATAAGCGCGCCAAAGCCAGGCAGGACAACCGGAACGACGCCTGTCCCTAGCAGAAGCAGCTTTTTGAGCCAGGCGGTGGCTTCTTTGCGATGCGCATCGATCCAGACGGCGGCCAGTGCGGGCAGGAAGAAAATATTGGTAATGTAAAACAAGATCGCAATTCCGCTGAACACGCCCAGTTGGAATGGAGGACGCTGATCGGAGGGCGGGCGCAGGGTGAGGATCAGCATAAAGAGCATGACAGCCAGAGCGGGTGTGACAAACTCGGCTTCGGTGCTGAAGATCCACACACCGCTGGACGCCATGAAACCGGCTGCGGACCAGAAAGCCACTTTTGGGGAATGGGTGAGTTGGCGGATGAGGTGAAACAGCAACCCGACCGAGAGCGCTCCGCAGGCGGCGTTCAGGATTTGGGAAGGAAGCAAGGAGCCGCCCTGCCAGCCCAGCAGCTTCCACAGTTGAAAAAACATCCACCCTATGGGATGGATGAGGAGTTTTTGGGGCTGAAAGAGCGCTGTCCACAAGCCGCTTTCGATCTCAGCCGCAAACTCAAGGCTCCCTCCCGTGTATTGTTTTGAGAGGGTAGCCAGGTAGAGTAGTAATGCAACCAACCCGGACAGAAAGGCCCCGTTGTGTTCCAGCGCAGCGGCGATATTCCGGATATTTGTATCTGTTTGTGTTTTCATTATCAGTCGTTTATTGCGTCAGGAATACGGTTAATTTTGTTGGATCTGGTAATTTGAGCGACGTTCTCGCAGGGATTGCATAATTTCCACGGATTGGCGTGCGGAAGCAAAATCATGCTCAGAGCGACGCAGGCCGGATTTAACTGCCTGGAGGAAGGCTGCGTTTTCAGCATAGAACCCGCTGAGTATAAAATCCTGGTCGCTGCCACACACCTGGACGGCATCTACCTGGCGGATGAGTTTGCCATCCTGCCAGTGCGCCAAAGTGCCGGGCGCATCGGGACCCTGGTTGAGACGCAGGTCGTAGGTACGATGAGGTGTGTGGATGACGGTGCGCTCAGTTGGAGCGCCGGAGAGCGGGTGGAAAAGCAGGTGAACCCCGGCGCCGTTTTCAAACTGGCCGCTTGCCCCAAAGACCGTGACCGGGTCGGAGGCATCCTGAATTTCACGGTAGGTGAACTGGAGCGAGCGAAAATCAGCGTCCAGCAACCAACGCAGCGTGTCCAGACCGTGGATGGCAGTGGTGGTGAAGTCAGGGTCTTTACGCTGAACGCGGGTGAAGGTGTGCTCGACGTGGAGGATGGTTTGGCCGTCAAGCAGGCTTTTCAACTCGGTGACCAGGGGGGCAAAGCGGCGGTTGAACGCCACCATGTGAAAGTTGCGCGTGGCGGCAGCCGATTGGATGAGAGCGTCCAGGTCGGCTACGGTGAGGGCGGGGGGCTTTTCGGCCAGTAGGGAAAAACCCATTTGGAGGATTTGGGCGGCAAGGGAGGCGAGGAGGTGGACAGGGACCAGCAGGGCAACCGCGTCGGGGTGCTCGGCTTCGAGCATGTGCCGGTAATCGGTGTAGGCGCGGCGAAAGCCAATTTCGGCACAGAGTTCTTCTGCGCGGTCCAAGTTTGTGTCACAACAGGCGGTTAACTCGATGTCGAGGCTTTCGGAGGCCAGGCGCGCTAAGGCAGGGCCGTGGCTGGCCTGGGCGATGTAGCCACAACCGATGAGGGCGAGTCGAATGGTCATCCCCTAAGTATACCCGGGTGTTTGGCTTACCGTTCGAGGAGGGGCAAGTAAGTTGTGGGAATAGTGAAGCCAACCCTGGCGCCGTGCAGGAGATGGGCAGAAGATGCTACACCGGGGGCAACGCGTAGACGATACGTGGTGGTCGTGTTGTCAATCACGATGGGAGGATCCACGGTTATGGTGATCGTTCGAAGAGTAGTCGATGCGCCTGAGCTGGCGGCGCTTTCGAGAGTCATAAAGGCGTCGGTTTCGAGATTGTACGATCTCAAGCTGAAGCCGAAGTTGGTTGCATCGTTGTCCACAAAAAAGAAAACTACCTCGGTGATGGTGGATCCCTGCGGAAGAAGCATTTCTACATTAAGAGAAAAACCACCCGCAGGCAAGGCTGTGACGTAGATCGCCCCGCCGATGGGAGAGAAGGTCATGGTGGAAGCAGAGGGCTGAAAGGCTGTGCCCGAATAAGTGCGGTAATGAGAGCCGGGAGTTGTGGGGACAGCTTGAATGGAGACTGCATCAGGGTCATTGCCTCCTACCACAACCTGCCGGCCTTCTTCCCAGATGGTCTCGGGGCCGGTTTGCGCTTCGGAGGGCCGGAGGGAGGTGCTGGTTAAGACCAGGGCCATTAGGATGGCGATAGCCATTTGCATCTTGCGAAAGGGGCGAGCGATACGGATGTTCATAGGGTCTCCAAAAATCAATTCTGTGAAAAGAACCACCGTGCATAGGCTAGGATTTCCTATGCACGGTGGTGGTTGTTCCCCGGGATAATTATTTCTACGGGGTGGTGAAATCCGGGAGAACGGCATCCTCCTGGAGGTACACCAGGGTGGTGGGCAGTTTGATCTCCCATTCTTCTACCAGGCAAGGATGCTCGCCTTCGGGCGTGCATTCGGCCAGTTCGCCGTCGATGTCGGCGCCGGTGTCGGATTTGAGTTCGTCCACAATGGAGATGAACAACGGGTCGTCGAGGGTGGGGGGCGTGCCGCCGTTCCAGATCTCGTTGGTGTTCATGTAATGAAGGACGGTCTCGTTGTAAGCGGGGTGCACGGGGACGATGACCCGGGCGGCTCCGGCGCGAAGGAAGTCGATGAACTGCGGGTCGGCGTCGGTGAGCGGGAAGGTGAGATTCCAGCGAGCTTTGCGGCCCCAGAAGTAGGGGTAGAAGCGGTAGGTGAGGTTGTTCCACTCGAAGGCCTGCTCGAAGAACTGCAGGATGCGCCCCTCGACCAGGGCCTCGGCGTTGTTGAACTCGGGATAGCCGAACTGCCCATTCGACTGCATGGCGTTGAACATTTCGTTGAAGCGCCAGGTTCCGGCGACGCGGGTGCGGGCGAAGTTGTTGGTGAGCAGGCGCAGGGCGCCTTTCTTTAGCTCGTCCTTCTCGATCTTGCGATTGAACTCGGGGTTGCGCCCCTGGATATCAACCCCCGCCTGGATTTGGGCGGCGGAAACCTGCTCGTTGTAATCGGCCAGGGCGCGCTGGTAGGCGTCCATGATGGCGGCGTAGGTTTTGAGCTGCCAGGCTTTCCGGGTCTCGGGCTTCAACTCGCAGATGGCGACCACATTGACGTGGAAGGCCTGCATCCAGCCTTTGACCGAAATGGGGATGATGCCTTCGAGACCGGAGGCAACCACCGAGCCCCAGGGCTCTCCGGCGATGAAGGTTTCGATGAAGAAACCTGAACCGGAAATGCCCTGGTAGCCTCGCTGGCCGAAGACGTCCACGCACTTATAGCCCGCCGGAACCTGAAGTTTTTCGGCGGTTTTTGCGTAAGAAGCGTTTTCGGTGGTGCCAGTCGATTCGGCGAAGGCTGCCGAAACGCGCACGGTTTCCGCCGGGTAAGGTTCGACATCTTGAACATTGTACTTGGCCACGTAATAGCTGATGTTGGATTTATTCAGGTCGTCGGGTTGCAACTTGCGCCCGTAAACCATCGGCTCTTCGGGCTTTTCCAGTGTAACGCCTTCGAGGGGCTGGTTGGATTGCAAGTGCAGGTAGAAGGCCGCCGGTTCGGGGACGATGAACTCGATGAGCAGGCGCTTGCCGTAGTTGATCAGGCGCGCTATGTAGTACTTGTCGACCCAGCGGTAGATGCCAATGACGTGACCGCTGCCCAGCTTGTTGTCGAAGCCGTGCTCATTGCGCTCTTCAAAGCGCTCCAGGGTGCGGCGGGTGCGCTCTTCGCGGGAGCGCTGCATGATGCGCGAGACGGATTTCTCGGTGATCTCTTTAGCGAAGTCCGAGGCGGTCTTGGAGGATTCGGAGGAAGACTGGTCGAGGGCGAAGTCGGCATGGGCGGTGACCGAGACCGGCCCGTAGCTGGCGGTGACCGACACCCCGGCATCCAGGCTCATCTTGTTCTCGATGGTGCTTTGAGCCTCTTTGTGCAGTTCAAAGCGCTCGGTGGTTTGCAGGTCTTTCTCGCTTTCCTCAATGCGCTCGGTTTCGGTGATGATAATCTCTTCGGTTTCGCGGATGCGGCTGTGCATGCGCGTCTTGAATTCGGATTTGAGCACGTTTTCGATGTGAGCCACCTCGCCGGCGGTGTAGCGCAGCAGTTCCTGGCGCACCACCAGGAGGTCGCCAATGCCCAACGGCTGGATTCCACGGGCCGTCGCGGTGGTGGGATCGATCGCTTCCGCGGCAGGTAGATAGGGCAGGATATAAAGACCGGGCACAGCCGCTTCTTTGAGCATCATCTCGAATTTAGGGCTGCTGCGCACGTGCTGCACGGCGCCCTGGGGCAAGGTGTTGAGGAAGTTGGAGACCAGGTTGTATTTCTCGACTTCCAACTCGCCGACCAGCTCGCCCAATTCCATCTCAAGTAAATTGGATTTGCGGGCGGAGAGCAACTTTTGCGTGGCGGCGCTGAGATTTTTCTTGCCAAATTCCTCGAACACCCAGGGGGATTTCCTGGGTACCAGCTCTTCGCGCTGCTCGAGGATCACCTTGCGCGGGGCGGCGTTGGCAGCTCGGGAGGCTCCGGCAGGCGTATCGTCTGCCAGGGGGCGTTCCACCAGGGTGGGGGGCAAGGTCACCACCCGCGAGGCGACATTGACTTGCTGGGCCTTATAGAGGCGGTCGTTGTTGCGCAGTTCGGCGGCGGCCTTATTAAGGGCGGTCACCTGGTTGTGCAACGTGTCCAGCTTCGCCAGGGTTTCCTTCTTCTCGCGCTCGTCTTTGGGCTGCTGGCGGGATGGCAATCCGGGCAGCAGGCTGGGGGGGATGAGCAAGTGCACGGCGGCGATTTCGGCTCGGGTGAGGGGCTTTTCTTGGGCGGGCTGTTTGGCGACCAGCTCGAGGAAGTGTAATGCCCGCAGCCCTTCGTAGATGGTCCCGCGCTCGTCGGGTTTTTCTTCGGGGACAAGGGTGTGGGCGTAGAGACGGTCCCACAGACTGTCCTTCAACTGCCGAAATTCACGGCTTTTCAGGTATTCATTCAAGTCGCTGTCGAGCAGATTTTTGAGTTTTGCGCGCGCTTTTTCAGCGCTGGGTTGGTCTTCCACGCCGCGAACAGCATGGAGAACAACCTCCAGGGCTTTGAGGTCCAGATCGTTTTGCGCCAGGCGCTTGCGAGCCAGCTCGGCAGCTTTCTGACGGGCCTCGGAGCCTTGCACCCGCTCGATGGTGCGGTGAAAGGGCGACTTCTCGGTTGCGGAGTAAGCGGCAAAGCGGCGCTCAATCCGGCCTGCGGGTGCGCGGTGCACGGGCCGGGCATTGACAAAGCGAAACACTTCTTCGGGTTTCATACAAACGAACTCCTTATCGAATCAACGGATGCGGTTGATAGAAGCACGGG
>JAEXTI010000381.1 GCA_023406965.1 Chloroflexota bacterium | reverse complement strand
CGCAGTACCGCCGAGAAGCTGGCTGCGGCGGGAGTGTCGTTTGATGCGCTGTACGCTTCTCCGCTTTGTCGCGCCCGGCAGACCGCTGAAATCAGCGCGGCTCGGCTGGGCATGGAAATTCGCTTCGATCCGCGCCTGATGGAAATTCACCAGGGAGCTTTCGAGGGCAAGAAATACGTTCACATCATGACGGATTTCCGCACTTTGTTCAAGAACTTATCGCTCCCTGCCGTTCACCGGCGCGCGCCGGGCGGCGAATCGGTGGCCGAGGTGGCTTCGCGGATGGCTGAAGCAGCCAATGAGATTGCTCGCGTTCACCCCGGCGGGCGGGTGCTCATCTTTGCGCACGGCCTGGCTCTTGCAACCCTGTTGTGTCGGGCGAGGAACCTGCCGTTGGAGAACGTGTTCCGGCACATCCAGGAGAACGCCGCGGTGGAGGTGATCCACTTTACCCCGGTCCTGGCGTAAGAATGAGATGGAATCGCGGATGGGAGACGTCCCAGGCTCTTGTTGTCTCGCACCGTTCTTGCCGCAACAGACGCGGGTAAGAAACCCGCGCTACAAACCCAGCTTCTGCCTTGCAGGGTTGCCAAACCGGGTGTAGGGGTCGGGTTTCCCGCCCTCCCCGTTGGGTCGATCACAAATCAGGCGCGGTCACCGCGCCCCTATCGATAGATTCAAAAAGCATCCCGAAAAATTTCGGGATGCTTTTGTTATCGTAATGCTCTACTTGAATCTAGTGGTTTTCTAGAACTGGATGGGCATCAGGTAGGTGAAGATCACGTAGGCCACGCCCAGGGCCAGCAGCGTGTTGAACACGGTCACCCCCAGGAACACTGCCACCGGGCGCCAGCCCATGGCCTTGAATTCCTTAATGGAAAGTTCCAGTCCCATGCACACGAAGGCGAAGGTGAAAGCCCAGTTTTTAATCGCCTCAATAACCGTACCCTTGCCGCCATCGATAACGCCCAGGGAATACAGGATAGAAGCGACCACAAAGCCCAACACAAACTTGGGGAAGCGGTCCCACATCATGCGCGCGCTGGGTTTGGTCTTGTTCTCGGGGTCGCGCCCGGCAAAGACCAACGCCAGGATGAAGGCGACTACGCCGATGAGAGCGTTTTGGGTCTGCTTGACGATAGAAGCTACTTTTTGGGCCGTCTCGCCGTAGATGGTGCCCGCGCCCACCACCGCCGCGGTAGTATCGATGTTGCCGCCAAACCAGGCTCCGGCCACCGGCTCGGATAGGTTGAGCGCCTGGCCCAGCAGCGGAGCAAGGACCATCATCGGCAGGGCCACCAGAATGACCAGGGTGGTAACGTAAGTGACCTGCTCTTTCTTGGCCGATACCGACCCGGCCGCGGCAATGGCGGCTGAAACGCCGCACACCGACAGAGCCGTGGACATGACCGCCCGCATTTTATCTTCCAGCTTGAGCTTGCCGCCCAGCCACCAACTGAAGAAGAACACGCTGGTAATCATGATGAGAGCCTGCACGATGGCGCCGGTAGCGGCTGTTCCGACCAACGCCAGGTTGGTGCCCGCGCCCAGCAGCACCAGGCCGATTTTGAGGAAGAATTCGGTGCGCACGCCGGGACGAATAAAGTCGCGCACCTTTAACAAGCGCACGATCAGGTTGCCCAAAATGCCGGCCACGGCCGCCCACAGGGGGAATTCCAATGCTTTTCCTGGAATGCCCAGCGGCAGCTCGGCAGCATACACCTTTTTGGTGACCCACCAGGCCAGGATGCTGAGCAGGAGAACAACGATCAAGCCGCTGACGACGCGCAGCCACTGCGGGGAGGAAGTTTTGTTTTCCATGCTGCGCTCCTAGAACTTGATCATCAGGCCGTTTTCGCCCAGCAAGCCAACAGCCGCCAGGAGAATGATTACGAAGGCCAGCAGGGTAGCCTGCCAATCTTCAGATAAGGAGAACTTTTTGTTCATGTAACAAATCCTTGACAAACCGACGGAAATATTAATCTTATTATAAATCTCTGCTGGTCTGTTTCAACTACCTTGCAAAATTGTGATGTAACTCAAAAAGCGTGCCGGAATCAATTTCAAAAACAGACCATGCGCCGCACGGTCTGTTTTTGAAACTTTTGTCTCTTTCTTGATAGAAGAAACTGGTTAAGACGGCTATACCCAGCCGCGCAACTGCATGGCCTTCACCACGCGGTCGATCGCCACCATATAGGCGGCGTCGCGCATGAAGACCTTCTCGCGCAAGGCCATTTCCAGCACGCCCTGGAAGGCAACGGTCATCTTGGTGTCCAACCGGCGCAGAACCTCGTCTTTCTCCCAGTAATAATTCATGTCGTTCTGGACGCTTTCGAAGTAGGAGACGGTCACGCCGCCGGCGTTGCACAGGAAATCGGGTACGACAAAGATGCCGCGTTCCTTCAATACTTCATCGGCCTCGGGGGTGGTGGGGCCGTTGGCGCCTTCCGCCACGATCTTGACCCGCTCATGCACCAGCTTGACTGTGTCGGCGTTGATTTGCCCTTCCAGCGCCGCGGGGATGAGCACGTCGGCTTCTTTCTTGATCCACTCACCACCATCCTCGATCTTGTACCCGGCAGCGGTGGCTTTGGCCTTGTTAATGGAGCCGTACTGGTCGGTGATGGTCATCAGGAAGCGCGGGTCCACGCCATCTGCCTTGAAAACGGTGTAAGAGGTGCGGTCTTCGCGATCCCAATAGGACACGCATACCACCTTGCCGCCCAACTGCTCGGTGAAACCGATGGCCGCGTACTGGGCCACGTTGCCAAAGCCCTGAATGGCCGCCGTGGCCTTGGTGGAGTCCATGCCCAGGTGGCGCATGGCTTCGCGGACGGTGTAGATGACGCCGAAGCCGGTGGCCTCGGTGCGGCCCAGCGAGCCGCCGCCGCCGACCGGTTTTCCGGTGATCATGCCGGGGGTATATTGGCCGACCAGCTTGGAGTATTCATCCATCATCCAGCCCATCATCTGCGGGGTGGTGCCCACATCGGGGGCGGGGACATCATTGCGCGGGCCGAGATTGCGCCACATCACATCGATGTATTCGCGAACCAGGCGCTCTTTTTCACTGGTCGAGAGGGTGGCCGGGTCGACGATCACGCCGCCCTTGCCGCCGCCCAGAGGCAGATCGGCGACCGCGCATTTCCAGGTCATCCAGGTTGCCAGGGCGCGCACCGTGTCGATCGTTTCAGCGGGGTGGAAGCGGATGCCGCCCTTGTTGGGGCCGCGGGCGTCATTGTGCTGGACGCGATATCCCTGGAAGACGCGGATCGAGCCGTCATCCATGCGCACGGGGACGCGGAAATGAAATTCCCGCATGGGCCAGCGCAGGATTTCTGCTACTTGTGGATCGAGCCGGAGCATTTCGGCAACATGATCGAACTGCCGTTGCGCCATCTCAAAAGCGTTGGTTGAGCCTGCCATTCAGAGTTCTCCTGTAAAACCAGAAAATCGGATGCGTTAAGCAAGCGGCGCAGAGATGATGAGCCCTCCAAGTATAGCCGAGGTAGGTTCCGAATTTAGTGGGGATGGGCGGCCATGCCGCCTATCCCCACTAAATTCGGTTTTCTCCACGCCAATTCTTGGAGAGGAACATAATATGCGGGCACGACGGATCGCGCCCGCATTCTGTTTGGTGCATTGTAAGTTTCGGAAACTCATTATTCCTCCGCTCACTTGCTCTATAAGCTTGACGTTCATTCAAGAGAAAAGGGGTGAGATTCCTTTCCGAATTCGCGTCATGATTAAGATAGCACGAACCGGCATGGGTTGCAAGGGAAGAAAATACGCCCAACCCTTGCAGATTGTCATACAATTGACTGTGTATACTGGGGATTTTCCTCAATCTCTGGGTGCTTGATAATCCCGCTCCAGGATGGCGTATACCAGTTCGTCAGCCCAGGCGCCATTGAGATGAATGGTTTCTCGCAGGCGGCCTTCGCGGGTCATACCGATTTTTTCCATCACCCGGCAGGAGGCGGCGTTTTCGGCATGGCAGAAAGCCACCACACGGTGGGCGTTGAGCTGGGTGAATGCATAACCCAGCAAAGCGCGAGCGGCTTCACTGGCGTAGCCCTTGCCCCACACCTGCGGGTGCAGCGTCCAGCCAATCTCCCATTCGCGGATGGCTTCCTGGTTGACCTTTAAGCTCAGTCGCCCCCAGGCACGCTCCTCGGGGGGAAGGGTGATGGCCAGCTTGAAGATGGTGCGCGGGGTTTGCTGCGCCCATTCCAGCGCGCCCTCCAGCCGGTAGCGGATTTGCTCGCGGGTGAGCACAACCGGTTCAAAGCGGCTCACGCGTGGGTCGCTGTCCATCTCCACCAGGGCGTCCAAATCGTCCCAGCGAAACTCGCGTATTTTGAGTCGAGGGGTGATGAGTTCCATAGGGTCAAAGTATACCGGGTCTACGTGAGGGGATGGGAAATTCATGAATTTCCCATCCCCTCACGTAGATGATTTCACTTATGGCGCCCCGTCGCGGCGGTAATTGCCCCGGCCCGTGCCCCACAGGATGCGTGCATTCTGCGTGCCGGGAAGGTCGTAAACCACCACACCGGAATGTGCGGTCATCAAGACGACCTCCAAATCGGCGTCCGTGTCCACGTTGGCCAGGGTCGGCGCGCCCAACGAACCGTTCCAGTTGCCGTTGAACGCCGCGGGCAAATCTACTTCGTAGAGCGGCACGCCGTAGACATTCAGAATGTGCAGCTTGCCCGTGCGGTTGGTGGATTTCTGCACCCAGGACGTAAATATCACCTCGGCCAGGCCGTCGTTTTCTAAATCCACGACCACCGGCTCGGAGGCAAAGCGCAGGAAGCCTTCGGCGGGCTTGTAAACCGAGTAAGGCCAGGAATGATGCTCGGTTTTATCCAGCCAGAAGACATGCATGCGCCCGTCGTAAGAAGCGAACAAGATTTCCTTCAGCCCGTCGCCGTCCAAATCGGCGGTCACGGGGTTGGGCTGGGCGCTTTCGATCAGGTTGTAATCCTGGCTGAGCGGCGCGCCCGTATCCACGGGTGTGCTGCTCCAGTCGTACCCGCCGCTGTTAAAGCGGCTGCGGTCGGCGTTGAAGATGTAGGGCCCATGATATACGTCCAGGTAGGGGTCCTTGGAACAGTCGTGCACGTTGCCAACCGCCACCACCTCGCGGGTGCCGTCGCCGTTCATGTCGCTAAGGGTGGCGGGGCCGTGGGCGAAGTTGGGCCGGTAATTCTCGCTGCGCGGGTAGCCCGCCTCGCACTCTCCCCAGCCACGGATTTCTACACTCAAATTCTCCCACACGCCCACCTTGCCCCAACCCTTGGTGCCGTAAATATCATTTGCGTCCAACTGCACCCCCGCCGGGGTGAAGCCGTTGATATAGTGCACATCGGAGGGCACGATCAGTTCCAGTTTTGAATCGCCGCTCAAGTTAGCCGCGGCGGCGTTGGCATTGAACACGCCCCAGGCGTAGCCGCTGTCATTGTTCAACTGCGGCCAGCCCGCCCGCGTGTTGCCATTGGATTCGAGCACCCAGGTGCTGGTCTTGCTGCCGATGGCCGCGGTGACCACCACCTCGAGGGGGCTGTTGTTGCCGTCTAGGTCCGCCACCAGCAGCCCGCGCAGTTCAGAGGTCGATGGGCGTTGTTTCCAGCCCCCCTCAAAACGCCCATCCAGTTTGTAGACCGAAACATACCCGCCGCCGTGGGCGGTAGCAATTTCCAGCGCACCGTCGCGGTCGATGTCGGCGAGTACCACCCCCGGCCAGGTGCGGCCTACGTTGCTGGTGTTGTCATAACTCTCCGCTGTGTCATGCCCCGAGCGGGTGCGCCATTGGACCGCGCCCGTTTCGCCATCCAGCGCCCATATCGAATAGGCCGAAGCGATGACCTCAGCCTGTGGGTCGCCATCAATATTGGTCACCGCCGGTGAAGAATACCAGCCGGTTTCGCACCACGAGGAAAAGCACCCGCCGCGTTGCCATTTGAGGGTGGGCGCTCCTGGGCCTCTACGGATGAGCGGCAGGTAGACGAAATTGTCGTAAACAGGATCATCGGCAGCCGCAGAGCTTACCGGCAGCAGAAGCAGGACAAGGATCCAGGCCAGCACACTTCGCAGGGTTCGGTTTTTCATGGCTTTCCCTCAAATCAAAAAGGGCAATCCTTGCGGATAACCCCTGGTCAATTGGATACGCCCCCTGGAGGTAGCCTGCTCAGGCCTGGGTAGAAAATTCGGTTTCTTTCCCTAATGGGCTGAACAGTAACCCCTGGAATTATTATACTGAGGTTTGGTCAATCAAGACCGCTTGATAATCCCCTCTCTCCAGGCCAGCACGGCGGCCTGGGTGCGGTCTGTGAGATGCAGCTTGCTGAGGATGTTGCTGACGTGCCCCTTAATGGTCTTCTCGCTCAACACCAGCCGCGCGGCGATATCGGCATTGGAAAGGCCTTCGGCGATCAGGCGCAGCACTTCCATCTCGCGCTCGCTCAGCTCGGTGTAGATATTTTGAGTGCTGGCCCGCTCGCCGCGCATCTCTTGAATCAGGCGGGCAGCCACGCGCGGGTGCAGCACGGCCTCGCCCAGCGCCGCCGAGCGGATGGCATCCGCCAGGTCTTCGGGAGCAATATCTTTGAGCAGATAGGAGAGCGCGCC
>JAEXTI010000320.1 GCA_023406965.1 Chloroflexota bacterium | reverse complement strand
CATGGCTAAGCAGAAATTTGACCGAAACAAGCCGCATCTAAACGTAGGGACGATGGGACACATCGACCACGGCAAGACGACCTTGACGGCTGCGATCACCAAGTATTGCAGCTTCCTGGGTTCAGCCGACTTCCGCGCGTACGATCAGATCGACAACGCGCCGGAAGAGAAAGCGCGCGGCATCACCATCAACATTGCGCACGTTGAATATCAGACCGAGAACCGGCACTATGCCCACGTGGACATGCCCGGTCACCGTGACTACATCAAGAACATGATCACCGGCGCGGCGCAGGTGGATGGCGCCATCCTGGTGGTAGCAGCTCCCGACGGCCCCATGCCGCAGACGCGCGAGCACGTGCTGCTGGCTCGCCAGGTGGAAGTGCCCAGCATCGTGGTGTTCTTGAACAAGACCGACATGATGGACGATCCGGAATTGTTGGAGCTGGTGGAACTGGAACTGCGCGAAATGCTCAGCGGTTACGGGTTCCCTGGCGACACGACCCCCATCGTGCGCGGCAGCGCCCTGAAGGCGTTGGAAAGCGAATCGAAGGATCCGAATGCGCCCGAGTACGCCTGCATCAAAGAGCTGCTGCGGGTGGTGGACGAGTACATTCCCGAGCCTCCGCGGGCCATCGAGAAGCCGTTCATGATGCCGATCGAAGACGTGTTCTCGATCAAGGGTCGTGGCACGGTGGTGACGGGTCGCGTGGATCGTGGCAAGGTGAAGGTGGGCGAGGCGGTGGAAATCGTTGGCTTGCGCGAGAAGAGCATGAACTCGGTGGTGACCGGCGTGGAAATGTTCCACAAGCTGCTGGACGAAGGCATGGCTGGGGATAACCTGGGCCTGCTGCTGCGCGGTATTGAGCGCACCGACATCGATCGCGGCATGGTGGTGGCCAAACCTGGCAGCATCACCCCGCACACGAAATTCATGAGCGAAGTGTACGTGTTGAAGAAAGACGAAGGTGGCCGGCACAAGGCCTTCTTCAATGGCTATCGCCCGCAGTTCTACATCCGCACGATGGACGTGACCGGATCGATCAAGCTGCCGGAAGGCGTGGAAATGGTCATGCCGGGCGACAATGTGAACCTGGAAGTCGAACTGATCATCCCGGTGGCGCTGGAGCAGGGCTCCAAGTTCGCCATCCGCGAAGGCGGTTTGACGGTCGGCGCTGGTGTTATCACCAAGATTATTTCGTAGGTGTTAAATGGCAAAGCAACGAATTCGGATCCGATTGAAAGCGTACGATCACCGCGTTTTGGACCAGTCTGCAAAGCGCATTGTTGAAACGGCTGAGCGGAGCGGCGCGCGCGTGGTGGGCCCGGTGCCCCTGCCGACCAAGATCGAACGGTTCACCGTTCGGCGTTCTACCTTTATTGACAAAGACTCGCACGAGCACTTTGAGGTTCGCACGCACAACCGCATGATCGATGTCTTGGATCCTGATTCCAAGACCATTGATATGCTCATGCGCCTGAACCTGCCTGCGGGCGTCGATATCGAGATCAAGATTTAAGGTAACTACTCAGGCCCTGGTAAAAAGCCCCGAATTTTTGGTGCTTGGTGGGGCAAAACCCCGCCAAACACCAAAAATTCGGCCTCTTTCCCCAAAGGGCTGAGGTGTAACAATAAGTAGCGATTGTTGTTTTGGCATGACAGGGGCGGGGGTTGGGATTGAATTCCGACCTCCGCCCACTGATGCCTGAAAGTTGCCAGGCGGGCCAGAGGCTCGCAAATATGTGACGAATGTCTATGACGCAAATGGCGATGAATCTGGGGGTTACTCTAGACGAAATGCGCAGTGTGCGATAAAATAGACAGGTTTTGGGCACATGCCCGAAACTTGGCAGTTCAAGAGCCGGCGCTCAGGCGCACGACAAGGACCAAATGTGTGGCCTTTCGCTGGCTGACTGTTCTGCACAGGGGATGATGCAACCAAGCCCAGGTTGACAGTCCCGCCAATAACCTTGAAGGAGACAACCGAAATGTTGAAAGGGCTGATTGGTAAGAAAATCGGCATGACCCAGATTTTCGATGACAGTGGTGTCGCCATCCCGGTGACCGTTATCGAAGCTGGGCCTTGTTACGTTACCCAGGTACGTATGCCGGAAAAGGACGGTTATAACGCTGTCCAACTGGGGTTTAGAGAAGTGAAGTCTAAGCGGTTGACGGGCGGCCAATTGGGCCACCTGAAGCGCAATGAACTTCCTCCGCTGCGCATCTTGCGCGAATTCCGTGTTAAGAATCCCGAATTGAATGAAGGCGACCAGGTCACGGTTTCTGTTTTCACTGTTGGTGAAAAAGTGGACGTGATTGGTACGAGCAAGGGAAAAGGCTTCCAGGGCGGCATGAAGCGCTACCACTTCCGTGGTGGCCCCAAGACGCATGGTCAGTCTGATCGTCAGCGCTCGCCTGGTTCCCGCGGTTCGGGTACTACCCCCGGTAGAGTGTATAAAGGCGCCCGCGGCCCGGGTCATATGGGCAATGATCGGGTTACGGCGCAGGGTTTGAAGGTTGTGCTGGTGGATGCCGAGCGCAATTTGATCGGCGTGCGGGGTTCCGTTCCCGGCGCAAAGGGTGGCCTGGTCCTGATCAAAGAGGCCCGGAAACAGTAGGGCAGCCAACCTTGGCCTGCAAATAGGGAGCATTCGATATGGTAGTAGATGTTTTCAACATGGAAGGGCAGAAGGTTAGCACGGTGGAGTTATCCCCGAGCATCTTCGACGCCCCGATTTATGTGGACTTGATGCACCAGGCTTTCGTGCGCCAGATGGCAAACGCGCGCCTGGGTACGCACAACACCAAGACCCGCAAGGATGTTTCTGGCGGCGGTCGCAAGCCGTGGCGTCAGAAAGGAACCGGGCGTGCTCGCTCTGGCTCCAGCCGCTCACCCGTGTGGGCGAAGGGCGCCAAGGTGCACACACCCCATCCTCGCTCTTATGTTCAGCTGATGCCCAAGAAGATGCGCCGCGCAGCCCTGCGCTCCGCTTTGTCGATCAAAGCCGCTCAGTCGGGTTTGGTGGTGGTTGATCAGCTGGCTCTCAACGAGCCCAAGACTCGCCTGATGGCGAAGGCTTTGGACGCGTTGGTGGGCAATAACAGCGCGCTGGTTCTGGTTCCGGAGAAGGAAGCATACGAGGGCGTGATCCGCTCGACGCGCAACCTGCCGGATGCCAAGATCCTGCTGGCGGGCTATCTCAACATCCGCGATTTGTTGCAGTTCGACAAGATCGTTCTGCCGCTTTCAGCGCTGGATGTCATTCAGACTAATCTCGGATAGGGGAGAGGAAGACATGAGTACGATTTATGATGTTCTTCGCCGCCCGCTGGTGACCGAGAAATCGAATTACCAGGTTGGCAAATTACACCAGTATGTGTTCGAGGTTGCCCTTAACGCGACCCGTTCACAGGTGAAAGATGCAGTCGAGACGATCTTTAAAGTGAAAGTACTGCGGGTGAATGTGATGAATATGCCTGCCAAGCAGGGACGCAAGTCACGCAGCCGCCGTCTGGTTGTCACTCGACCCGGTTTCAAGAAGGCGATTGTTACGCTCTCGCCCGAAGACTCGCTCTCGATGTTTGAAGGGGTATAACAATGGCCGTTAAAGTTTACAAACCGGTAACCCCCGGTCTGCGCGGCATGACCGGTTATACTTTTGATGAGATCACCAAATCCACCCCGGAACGCTCGTTGATCGCGCCGCGCAAACGATTTGCCGGTCGCAACAACAAGGGTAAAGTCACCGTCCGACATCAGGGCGGCGGCAATCGCCAGCAAATTCGCCTGGTGGATTTCAAGCGCGAGAAGCGCGATGTTCCTGCCCGCGTTGCGGCGATCGAATATGATCCGAATCGCACCGCTCGCATCGCATTGTTGTTCTACGCGGATGGTGAGAAGCGTTACATCGTAGCTCCGTTGGGCCTGAAGGTTGGCGAAACCGTAATTTCCAGCAAGACGGCGGAAATCCGCCCGGGGAATTGCATGCCGATCTCGAGCATCCCGGTGGGTACGATGATCCACAATATTGAGCTGAAGGAAGGCAAGGGCGGCCAGTTGGTGCGCTCGGCTGGAACTTCGGCCCAGCTGCTGGCCAAGGAAGGCGATTACGCCCAAGTTCGTCTGCCCTCGGGCGAGGTTCGCCTGGTTCGCCAGGTGTGCTATGCAACGATTGGACAGGTGGGCAACCTGGACCACAGCAATGTGAAGCTTGGAAAAGCGGGCCGCAAGCGCCACATGGGCATTCGCCCGACGGTGCGCGGTACTGCGATGAGCCCCCGCGACCACCCGCATGGTGGTGGTGAAGGCCGCCAGCCCACTGGTATGCCCGGTCCTAAGTCACCTTGGGGCCGTCCGACGCGCGGGTATAAGACTCGCCGCAATAAGAAGACGGACCAGTTTATTGTCCGCCGCCGTAACCAGGGTACCCGCTAGGGCAATCCAGAAAGAGGGACGAAGATATGTCACGTTCTTTGAAAAAAGGGCCGTTTGTAGAGCCGAAGCTTTTGAAACGGATCGAACTCATGAACACGAAGGGTGAGAAGAAGGTCCTGCGCACCTGGAGCCGGGACAGTGTGATCTTCCCGCAGATGGTGGGACACACCATTGCCGTTCATGATGGTCGCCGGCATGTGCCGATTTATGTCACCGAGAACATGGTGGGACACCGCCTGGGCGAATTTGCCCCTACGCGCCTGTTCCGCGGCCATGCTGCATCGGAAAAGTCGTCTGCGACGAAGGGAAAGAAGTAAGCCATGGCGCAAGATATTCGAGCTTACTTGAAAAATGCTGACATTTCAGCGCAGAAGGCCCGCCTGGTCGTTGACCTGGTGCGCGGCAAGAAGGCCGTTGATGCGGCCAATATGCTGAAATACACGCCCAAGAAAGCTGCTCGGATTCTCGAGAAGCTGTTGGGCTCGGCGATTGCCAATGCTGAAGAGAATTTTGGCGTGAGCCGCGATGATCTGGTGGTGTACCAGATTACTGCGGACGAGGCCCCCACGCGCAAGTGGCGCCGGTTTGGCGCTCGCGGGCGGTTCAAGCCGTTGCTGCGCCGCTCTTCACATCTTACCATCGTCTTGCGGGAACGCGAGTAACTGCAAAAGGAGAACTTATGGGACGTAAAGTTAACCCCGTTGGTTATCGGCTCGTCGTTACCAGGAGATGGGAAGGACGCTGGTTCGCCGAGGGGAAAGAGTATCGTGAGAACCTGAATCAGGATTTCGAAATCCGGAGGCGGGTTGCTAAGACTGCTCAGAAGGCCGGCGTGTCGCGGATCGAGGTGGAGCGCTTCCCTGGAAAGGTGCGCGTCATCGTCTTCACCGCCAAACCGGGCATTCTCATCGGTCGCAAGGGTGAATCGGTCAAGAAAATCCGCCAGGAATTGGAAGCGTTGACGGCAAAGAAGATTGATCTTGAGATCAAAGAGATCAAGAATCCGGATACCGACGCGTATTTGGTGGCAGAGAACTTGGCCGGGCAGATTGAGCGCCGCGTGAGCTATCGCCGCGCGATGAAGCGCGCGTTGCAACAGGCAATGCGCCAGGGCGCTCAGGGCATCAAGGTGGAAGTTCAGGGTCGCCTGAGCGGCGCGGAAATGGCTCGCAGCGTTTGGCTGCGCGAAGGCCGCGTTCCGCTGCAGACGTTGCGCGCGAACATTGAGTTCGCCCGGACGGAAGCATCGACCACCTATGGCCGGATCGGCGTCAAGGTGTGGGTGTATAAGGGCGAATTCCAGCCCGAGGTCGAAGAAAAGGCCGAGCCCACCGAGGGCGTTTACGTTAGCGAGTAAGCAACTCCTGGCGCCAGTCCAGGTTAGAGGAAAGAGGTTACGACTATGTTGATGCCAAAACGTGTCAAGTGGCGCAAGCAGCAACGCGGTCAGATGAACGGCAAGGCCACCCGAGGCGCCGAGATTAATTTCGGCGACTACGGACTGCAAGCGCTGGAACCCGGTTGGGTTTCTGCGCGGCAGATTGAAGCCGCCCGCCGCGCGATCGTCCGCTATATGCGCCGCCGTGGAAAGATCTGGATTCGCATCTTCCCGGACCATCCCTATACTCACCGACCCCCGGAAACCCGTATGGGTAAAGGAAAAGGCGGCGTGGAATATTGGGTGGCAGTGGTTAAGCCTGGCCGGATCATGTTCGAGGTGGGCGGTTTGCCGGGAAGCATTGCGAAAGAAGCGCTGGAACAAGCCACTTATAAGCTGTCAATCAAGACCCGTGTGTTGGCGCGGGATGACATGGTAGGAGATGTGCAAGAATGAAAACGGCAGAGATGCGCTTACTTTCAACCAGCGAGTTGCAGGCCAAGCTGGCCGATTCTCGTGAAGAGTTGATGAACCTGCGCTTCCAGGTTGTCAACGGACAATTAACTGATACCAGCCGCCTGAAGCAGACTCGCCGCCTGATCGCTCGTTATGTGACGATCCTGGCCGAGCGCGAATCGGCGGGTAAGGAAGGTGCCTAATGAATACGCGCCGTCGAATGACTGGTTTTGTGACCAGCAATAAAATGACCAAGACTGTGGTGGTGGAAATCACCCGCACCTACCAGCACCCGCTGTATCGCAAGGTCGTTCACTCGTCGAAGAAGGTGAAAGCCCATGACGAGTTGGGCTGCCAGGTGGGTGATGAGGTTGCCATTGTGGAAAGCCGCCCGCTTTCGCGAGAAAAGGCTTGGGTGGTTGAGTCGATCGTCCGCCGTGTAGCCGGGTCTGAAACGGTGGAAGGAGCCTAGGCATGATTCAGCAAGAATCAGTCATTAAGGTTGCCGATAATTCCGGCGCCCGCGAGATCCTGGTGATTCACATCCAGGGCGGCTCCACCCGGCGATATGGCCGCGTGGGTGACATCGTGGTGGCGACGGTCAAGTCAGCTGCGCCGCAGGGCGCGGTGAAGAAGAGCGAAGTTGTCAAGGCTGTGATTGTGCGCTGCTCAAAAGAATGGCGCCGCGAAGATGGTTCGAGCATCCGCTTTGATGACAATGCAGCCGTGATTCTGGATGCTTCTGGCCAGAACCCGCGCGGGACTCGTATCTTTGGGCCGGTGGCGCGCGAACTGCGCGAGAAGGGCTTCATGAAGATCGTCTCGCTCGCGCCGGAAGTACTCTAGGAAGGATGCGAGGAGCGAGTATGAAGGTCAAGATTCGCAAAGGCGATACGGTTGAAGTTATCAGCGGCAAGGCCGACGATAAAGGTAAGCGAGCCGAGGTGATCCGGGTTCTCCCGGAAGAGAACCGGTTGGTGGTGCAGGGCGTCAATATGCGCACGAAGCATCAGCGCCAGGTTCAAACCCAGGGACGCACACTGAATCCCGGTCTGGTCAAGTTCGAAGCTCCGCTGCACATTTCCAACGTGATGCTGGTTTGCCCGAAATGCGGCAAGCCGACCCGCGTTGCAGTGAACCGCGATGGCGAGAAGGCTGTTCGCGTGTGCAAGAGATGCCAAGCCAGCATCGATGAGTAGGCCGGTGGGAGTATTACGATGAACAGGTTGAAAGAACAATATCAAACCGAAGTCGTGCCTGCTCTGATGAAGTCCCTTGGTTTGGACAACGTCATGCAGGTTCCGAAACTGCAAAAAATTGTATTGAACATCGGGTTGGGCGAAGCGATGGATAACCCCAAGGCGTTGGAAGCCGCTTCAGCCGATCTGGTGTTGATTACCGGGCAAAAGCCGGTCATCACCAAAGCGCGAGTGAGCGTTGCTGCCTTCAAATTACGTGAAGGCCGCCAGATTGGCGCCAAGGTGACCCTGCGAGGCGAGCGCATGTGGGCTTTCCTGGACCGCCTGGTGAATGTAGTCCTGCCGCGCGTCCGCGACTTCCGCGGTATCGCCCGCGATGCGTTCGACGGCCGGGGGAATTACACCCTGGGTCTGCGTGAGCAGTTGATCTTCCCCGAGATCGAGTACGACAAAATCGACAAGGTCCGCGGCATGGAGATCACCATTGTCACTACCGCACAATCCGACGATCACGCGGCTGCCATGCTTGAAATGCTCGGTATGCCATTCAGAAAGGGATAATATGGCGAAAAAGTGCATGAAGTATCGTGAAATGCGGCGCAAATACTCCATCCAGGTTCGCAATCGTTGCGAACGGTGCGGGCGCCCTCGTGGCTACATCCGCCGGTTCGGCCTGTGCCGTATTTGCTTCCGAGAACTGTCGCTGCAGGGCAAGATCCCGGGCGTCGTCAAAGCATCCTGGTAAGCAGTTGGGAGGATAAGAATGAGCGTTAATGATCCTATTGCTGATATGCTGACCCGGCTGCGCAACTGCCTGATGATTGGTCAGACGCTGGTAGCAATGCCCAGCACCAAGATCAAGGTAGAAATTGCCCGGATCTTGAAAGAAGAAGGTTTCATTGAGACCTACGAGGTGGTGGAGGGTGAGGTTGCTCCTCGCCAGACACTGCGCGTCAAGCTCAAGTATGTGGGCGAGCGCCGCCAGCGCAAGCCGGTGATTACCGGTTTGGAGCGCGTGAGCCGGCCCGGACGGCGGGTGTATACCCACCAGAAGGATATCCCCTGGGTTTTGTCTGGGATGGGCATCGCCATCATCTCGACTCCGAAGGGCGTTATGACCGGGCAGCGGGCGCGCCAGCTGGGTGTTGGCGGCGAAATCCTCTGCAAGGTCTGGTAGGAGGTAATGCTGTGTCTCGAGTAGGACGTTTACCCATTACCGTTCCCGCCGGCGTCAGTGTCGAGGTGGACGGTTTGCATGTGCGAGTGAAAGGCCCCAAGGGTACCATGGAGCGCACCTTTGCTCCGGGTGTGAGCATCAGCCTGGAAAACAATACCCTGGCTGTGGCCCGCGAATCGGATGCGCCCACCCTGCGCGCCCTACACGGCACAACTCGCGCGTTGTTGAATAATATGGTGACCGGCGTTTCGACCGGCTTCACCAAGGTTCTGGAGATCGATGGTGTTGGGTACCGCGCTAACATGGATGGCAAAAACCTCGTGTTGAACGTGGGCTATTCCCACCCGGTGGTTCTCGAACCCCCAGCCGGCATTACCTATGAAGTGGACGAGAAAGTCCGCCAGGTGAAGGTAATGGGCTGCGACATTGAACAAATTGGCCAGGTGACCTCGGATATTCGCAAGATCCGACCGCCCGAACCCTATAAGGGGAAGGGTATCCATTACCTGGGTGAGAAGATTCGCCGCAAGGCCGGAAAGTCCGGTAAGGGCGGCAAGGGCAAGAAGTAGGTATAGATATGGCAAAACGAACTCGTGCTGAATCTCGCCTTCGCCGGCATCGCCGCGTGCGCCTGACGGTGCATGGCACGCCAGAACGCCCGCGCCTGAACGTCTTCCGCAGCCTGTCCGATATTTACGCGCAGGTGATTGATGACCAGGCCGGACACACGCTGGTTGCTGCCTCGAGCGTGGATCATGAACTCCGCGCGAAGCTGGCTGGGCTCACCAAAACTGAGCAGGCCAAAAAGGTTGGCGAACTGGTGGCAGAACGCGCCAAGGAAAAAGGCATCACGACTGTGGTGTTTGACCGTGGCGGATATCAATACATGGGCCGGGTGAAAGCTCTGGCCGATGCGGCTCGCCAGGCTGGCCTGGAGTTCTAGGAAACAAGAGGGCCCGAACTATGGAGATGGAATATCAAAGCTTAGAGCAGCAATATGACGAGCGCGTGATTGAAATTGCGCGCGTCGCCAAAGTAGTCAAGGGCGGCCGGCGGTTCTCCTTCCGGGTGACCGTGGTGACCGGCGATAATCATGGCCGGGTTGGGCTGGGTGTTGGCAAAGCCAACGCTGTGCCCGAGGCCATGCGCAAAGCGACCGAACACGCGCACAAGAACATGCGCAAAGTGGGCCTGACCGGCACCACCATTGCGCACGAAGTGCTGGGTACGGTATGCGGCGCGAAAGTGCTCCTCAAACCCGCTTCGCCCGGTACGGGCGTTATTGCGGCAGGCGGCGTGCGCGCCGTGCTGGAGGCAGCCGGTATCCGTGATATCTTGACGAAATCGCTGGGCAGCGCCAACGTGTTGAACGTGGTGCAGGCGACTTTTGAAGCCCTTGATCAGCTTAAGTTCCCCGAGGAAGAAGCAGCTCGCCGGGGCAAGCCGTTGAGGGACGTGACGCCCTTCTGGGAGCGGAGGAAGAAGAATGACTGAGGCCAACGAACCCAAGAAGTTGAAAATTACGCTGGTTAAAAGCGGAATTGGTTACTCCGAGAAGCACAAGGCTACCTTGCGCGCTTTGGGTCTGCGAAAGATGCACCAGAGTGTGGTGCAGGAAGACACGCCCACGCTGCGCGGGATGCTGCTGAAGGTGAACCATCTGGTGAAAGTTGAGGAAGAGTAATGAAGCTTCACGATCTGTTCCCTAACGAAGGATCCAAAAAGAAGCCGAAGCGCAAGGGTATTGGTATTGGCGCCGGGCAGGGTAAGACCGCCGGCCGCGGTACCAAGGGTGAGGGTTCGCGCTCGGGTACGGGTGGAAACCTGTACCGCCAGGGTGGTAACCTGCCTTTCTACCGCCGCCTGCCCTTTATTCGCGGTGAAGGCTTTACGCCCCCGAACCAGGTGGAGTACAACGAGATTAACGTGGACCAACTGGACAAGTTCCAGGCGGGCACGGAGATCACTCCTGAACTCCTGGCCGAAGCGAACATGCTGCATAAGAACAGCAACCCGGTGGTCGTTATGGGCCGCGGCGAATTGTCCGTTGCCCTGACCGTCAAGGTTCAACGAGTGACCAAGAGCGCGCAGGCCAAGATCGAAGCCGCGGGCGGCAAAGTCGAGTTGATCGCCTAATCTCTTAAGGAGAGCCGTTATGAAACAACGCGCATCTGCCTGGCGCTACTTGTGGAAGTCGGTTGATATTCGCCAAAAGCTGCTGTATACCCTGCTGCTGCTGGTGCTCTATCGCCTGGCTGCTAACATTCCGGTCCCTGGCATTAACCCCGATGCAATTCGGGAGGTAGTCAGCAATACGAGCGCAGCTTCGTCATTGATCAACCTGCTGGATTTGTTGTCGGGCGGAGCGATGTCGAACTTCTCGATCCTGGCGATGGGCGTGTATCCTTACATTACCGCCCAAATTATCCTGCAGTTGCTGGTTCCGATCATCCCCGCTTTGGAGCGGAAGATGAAAGAGAACCCGCGCGAGGGCCAGGCCTGGATGGAACGCTGGACGATGATCCTGACCATTCCCATGGCGCTGTTGTCGGCCATCGGTCAGATCAACATCTTTGGCACCTATTTTGGCAACAACATTAACGCCGTTCTGCCGAATTACGGTTGGTCTGGGGCTAACCTCATTCCGACCATCACCACGCTGATCGCGATGGTGGGCGGGACGATGTTGGGTGTGTGGCTGGGCCAGTTGATCTCGGAGTTTGGTATTCCGAAGCAAGGTCTGTCGCTGATCATCTTTGCGGGCATTGTCTCTGGCATGCCGGCGAACTTCGCTTCGATTTTGAGCGATAAGGTGAACGGTTGGTGGATTTTGCTGCTAATCGTGATCATCCTGATTTTGACCATCTTCGCCATTGTGTACGTCCAGCAGGGTCGCCGCAACGTGCCGGTGTTCTTCCCCGGTCGCCGCGTGGGCAATCGTATGTCCATGCCGGTGCACAGCAACCTGCCCTTGATGGTGAATATGGCCGGTATGATCCCGCTGATTTTTGCCCAGGCTTTCCTGTCCTTCCCGGCAGTGGTAGCCAGCTACTTCACCGGCTCGCAAACCGAGTGGGTGAGCAAGTTCGCTACCGGTGTGTATCAAACCTTCAGCGGCCAGGGCGCGGTCTATCCAATCATTTACTTCATCCTGGTGGTGGGTTTCACCTTCTTCTATACGGACACGATGTTCCAGCAGCAGAATTATGGTGAAAACCTCAAGCGCCAGGGCGCGCAAATCCCCGGTGTGGTGCGCGGCCCCGCAACCCAAAAGTACCTGTCTCGCGTTCAGCGGCGAATTACCTTCCCCGGCGCGTTCTTCCTGGGCTTTGTGGCGGTGCTGCCTTACATCCTCCAGGCGGTTTTCCCGGCCAGCGCTCGGGCAGGCTTGTTCCTGATCTCGGCGGCGGGGTTGCTGATTGTGGTGGGTGTGGTTCGCGATACGTTCTCGATCATCGACACCGAACTGAAGCTGCACGGCTATCAGGAAAGTTTGATCAAGGGGTAAGCGCATGGCTACGTATATCGTTTTGTTAGGCCCTCCGGGCGCGGGTAAAGGCACTCAGGCGCAGATCATTGCCAAAGAATTCGGGCTGATGCACGTTTCTTCGGGCGATTTGTTCCGCGAGAACCTGAAAAACCAGACCGAGCTGGGCAAGCTGGCCAAGGGTTTCATGGACCGCGGCGAGCTGGTGCCGGATGACGTCACCATTGCGATGGTGAAAGACCGCATCAGCCGGCCGGACTGTGAAAAGGGCGTGCTGCTGGATGGTTTTCCGCGCACCCCGGCCCAGGCCGAAGCGCTGGGCGCTATGCTCAAAGGATTGGGCTCGAAGGTGGACTGCGTGCCGTATATCTCGGTTCCGGCCGAGGTGTTGATCGAACGGCTTTGCGGTCGCTGGACTTGCCCGACCTGCGGGCGCGTGTACCATGAGAAGTTCAATCCGCCGACCCAGGCGGGCGTATGTGACGCCGACGGCGCCGCGCTGATCCAGCGTGACGACGACAAATCGGAGACGGTGGAACGCCGCATCCGGGTTTACGGCGAGCAGACCGCTCCGTTGATTGCGTACTATCGCAATTTGGGCGTGCTGGCGGAAGTCGACGGCACTCAGTCGATCGAAGAGGTCGGCAAGTTGATGCTGGCGGCAATTCGAAAGGTCGCGTAAGATGAGCTGGGATCGGCAAGTCTCGATTAAGACAGAGCAGGAACTCGCTGTGATGCGGCAGGCCGGGCGGATTAACGCCGAGGCTCTGGCCGCAGCGCGGGCGGCCATCCGCCCGGGCGCGTCGACTGCGGATGTCAACGCGGCTGCCGAGGAAGTACTGAAGAAGTATGGTGTGTACTCGCCTTTCAAGAATTATCCCGGGGCGTATCCTTATCCGGCCAGCACATGCGTGAGCGTGAACGCTGAACTGGTGCACGGGATTCCGAGCAAGGGACGCAAGTTGAAGGAAGGCGATATTGTTTCGGTGGATTGCGGAACGGTGTTCGAAGGTTTTGTGGCCGATTCTGCGTTCACCGCGCCCGTCGGAGAGGTTGCGCCGGATGTAAAGCGGTTGTTGGAAGTGACCGAAGGCGCGCTTTACGCGGGTATTGAGATGATGCGCGTAGACAACCGGATTGGAGATGTTTCGGCTGCCATCCAGCAGTATGTTGAGAGCCGGGGCCTCCAGGTTGTGCGCGAATACACCGGACATGGGGTGGGGCGGGCCATGCACGAAGGCCCCCAGGTGCCCAATTACGGTGTGCCAGGCAAGGGAATGATCCTGAAGGCGGGGATGACGATTGCGTTGGAGCCGATGGTTCTGATGAAATCGCCTCACACGCGCGTCCTGGCGGATGAATGGACTGTGGCCTCAGCAGACGGAAGGCCCACCGCGCATTTTGAGCATTCGGTGGCCGTAACGGAGAGCGGGCCGGTGATCCTGACGACGGCAGACTGAAAGAAGGTCTGGGTCTAGACGGAAAGAGCAACAGCAAGTATAATGGAAACTTCGGCTTGTGTGTTGCAATTATGTTGAAGGAGTTCGATCGAATGAAGGTTTCACCATCCATTAAGAAGCGCTGCGCGAAGTGCAAGATCGTCAAACGGGGTAAGCTCCTGTATGTGATCTGCGAAAATCCTAAGCATAAACAGCGGCAAGGGTAGGAAATATGGCACGTATTGAAGGTGTTGATCTTCCGCGCAACAAGCGGGTCGAAATTGGGCTGCAATACATCTTTGGTGTTGGCCCAACACGCGCCAGGACGATTCTGGCTGCTACCAATGTAAACCCGGATATTCGGGTGAAAGATCTTGCCGAGAACGAAGTCAACGCGCTGCGCGACTTTATCTCCAAGAACTACAAAGTAGAAGGTGATCTGCGCCGCGAAGTTCAAATGAACATTAAGCGGCTGATCGAGATCGGGTGTTACCGCGGCCTGCGGCACCGGCGCAATTTGCCGGCGCACGGACAGCGCACCCGCACCAATTCCCGGACGCGCAAAGGCCCCAAGAAGACGGTGGCCGGTCGCGGACGCCGCCGGGGCGGCAAGAAGTAAATCCTGTTCGGGGGTTGGCCAGGCAAATTGGGGTTCCTCTCCCCTGCGGCCGCCTGGCCTCCTCCTGGATGGGTGTTGCTTGCCAATTTCTGGACGTAACGTAAACAGGAAGGTTGTATGGCACAAAATGTTCGGTCGACACGTCGTGGCGGCTCCACCAAGAAGGTGAAGCGCACGGTGACGTCAGGCGAGATTCATATCTTTGCCTCTTTCAACAACACGATCATCACGATCACAGACCAGCAGGGGAATACCGTCTGCTGGGGCAGCTCTGGCTCGGCGGGGTATAAAGGCTCGCGCAAGAGCACGCCGTTTGCGGCTCGTTTGGCCGCGGAACAGGCGCTGAAGGCTGCCATGTCGATGGGTTTGCAAGAAGCAGACCTGATCGTAAAGGGCCCTGGTCCTGGCCGCGAATCCGCCATCCGCGCGGTGCAGTCGCTGGGGATTAAGGTGCGCTCGATTTCTGATGTGACGCCGGTTGCCCACAATGGCTGCCGCCCGCCCAAGAAACGCCGCGTGTAAAGAAGAGAGGGTACGGATATGGGAAAGTATACGGGTCCGGTATGTAAACTATGCCGGCGAGAAGGTGAAAAGTTGTTCCTGAAGGGCGAGCGCTGCTATGGTCCGAAGTGTTCCTTCGAAAAGCGCGGTTACGCCCCTGGTCAGCACGGCCGCAACAAGCAAGGCCGCAGTGAGCGCGAGTCGGACTACGCTCGCCAGCTGCGCGCCAAGCAGAGAGCGCGCCGCGTTTACGGCGTTTTCGAACGCCAGTTCCGCCGCTACTTTGGGATTGCGCGCCGCACGACCGGTATGACCGGTTTGGTGCTGCTGCAAACCCTTGAGCTGCGCTTGGACAATGTTGTGTACCGCCTCGGTTTTGCTGTTGATCGCGCGCAGGCGCGCCAACTGGTGAACCACGGTCACTTGCAGGTGAATGGTAAACGCGCCGACATCGCTTCGATGATTCTTCGCCCCGGCGATGTGCTGACGGTCAAAGAGTCCGCCCGCCAGAACACCTATTTCAAAGAACTGCTGGATGTGGTTGATAAGCGCTCCTTCCCCTCCTGGATCGACCGGGACGGCAAGGCGCTGACGGGCCGCGTTCTGCGGGTGCCGGATCGCTCTGAGATCGACGGCAATTTGAACGAGCAATTAATCGTCGAGTACTACTCGCGCTAAACACCAACAGATCCAGATTCCTCGAGGGATCTCGGGAAGGGGTGACACGTGGCTGCACTAAGTAATATGGTAACGCCGAAAGTTGAACGAGAAGCCGAAGCTCGCAACTATGGCAAGTTCGTGATCGGCCCGCTGGAAGGCGGGTATGGTGTCACGCTCGGAAACGCGCTGCGGCGGGTTCTGCTCTCCTCCCTGGATGGTGCGGCAGTTACGTCGGTGCGCATTTCGGATGTCCTGCATGAGTTCAGCGACATTCCGGGCGTGCGTGAAGACGTAATTCAGGTGACGCTGCAGATCAAGCAGTTGCGCCTGATGCTTCACGATGTAGAATCTTCGCACCTGCATCTGGACGTTCGCGGCGAAGGCGTCGTGACGGCAGCAGATATCCAGGTTCCGGCGGAGGTAGAGATCGTCAATCCGGATTTGTACCTGTTTACAGTGGACGATCCGAACACACGTCTCGAAATTGATATGACCGTTGGGCGCGGACGTGGGTATTCTCCCGCTTCTGAGCGCAGTGGTCGCCTGCCCATTGGCGAATTACCCGTGGACGCGATCTATAGCCCCATCAAGAAGGTGAACTGGTCGGTGGTGCCCGCGCGCGTTGGTCAGAATACCAACTACGACCGCCTGATCATGGAAATCTGGAGTGATGGGACCATCGGTCCGGAGACGGCGCTGAGCACTTCTTCGAAGATCTTGATCGATCACCTGCGTTTCGTGGCTGGCATCAGCGAAGAGAGCCTGGTGGTTGGGATTGAGAAGGAAGTGGTGGGCTCCCGCCTGACCAGTGAAGCGGCTGAGACGCCGATTGAAAACCTCGATCTCTCGGTGCGCGTCTTCAATTCATTGAAGCGCACAGGCATTACGACGGTTGGGGATGTTCTGGACCTGCTCGAGAAGGGCGATGAGGCTGTGATGTCGATTCGCAACTTTGGCGAGAAGAGCCTGGACGAACTACGCCAAAAGATGGTCGAGAAGGGTTTCCTTCACGACGAAAAAACTGTGGAGTAAGCACTTATGCGACACCAGGTAGCTGGTTACAAACTTGGACGAAATAAAGATCAACGCATTGGCTTGCGCAAGAATCTGATCATGCAGCTTTTTGAACACGAGCGCATTCAGACCACCCGCGCCAAGGCTATGGCGATCCGCGGAGACGCGGAACGGTTGATTACCCTGGCCCGCAACAGCAGCGGCGCCACCGAAATGGGTAAAGTGAACGCTCGCCGCCAGGCAGCCGCCCAATTGGGCAATGCCGCCGCGGTGCGTAAACTGTTCGATGACATCGCTCCGCGCTATGCCAATCGCAACGGCGGTTACACCCGCATGCTGCGCCTGACTCCCCGCCTTGGGGACGCGGCTGAGATGGTCTTACTCGAGCTGGTCGAGGGCTAAACCCCTCTCCGGCGCAAATCCGATCGAAAGCGATCGGAATGGCACATTACAAAGTTATTCTTGCTTACGATGGCACGCACTTTCAGGGATTCCAGCGGCAAGGGACGCATCGCACCGTTCAAGCCGAAGTGGAAACCGCGTTACGCGGGTTGAACTGGGGTGGGCGAGCGATCCTGTCGGCGGGGCGCACGGATACGGGCGTACACGCGGCAGGGCAGGTGGCGAAGTTCGATTTGGATTGGCCGCATCCGACCGAAGCGTTGGTGATGGCTTTGAACGCGAACCTGCCGGAAGATGTGGCTGTGAAGAGCGCCGAAGTGGTTGGGGAAGATTTTCATCCCCGCTACGATGCGCGAGAACGCTGCTACCGCTACCGGATCTACCTTTCGCCCCACCGCGACCCGCTGCGCGAGCGCTTTGCCTGGCGCGTCTGGCCCGCTCCTGGGTTAGACCTGCTCCAGGCGGCGGCCCAACGGCTGACGGGCCGGCATGATTTCGCGGCATTTGGTAATCCGCCGCGAGCCGGTGGCAGCACAGAGCGGGTGATCTTCTCCTGCGGCTGGGAAGCCGAAGGGGACGAACTGCGCTTTGAAGTCCGGGGCAATGCCTTTCTGTACCACATGGTACGCCGCCTGGTGTACATCCAGGTACAGGCCGGGCAGAACCGGTTGAGTCTGGAAGCGATCGAAGAGGCAGTCCTGCAAGCTCGACCGTTACCTCCTGGTTTGGCAGCCCCGCAGGGGCTGGTACTCTGGGAAGTGCGCTATGGCATCTAAGCTGAACAGAGTTTGGGTAAGGTGAAACTATGGCAGTGGAGAAAACGTTTGTTATAAAAGGCACCCCAGAAGCCAATTGGATTCTGGTGGATGCCGACGATCAGGGGCTGGGACGCTTAGCGACTCAGATTTCCCGATACTTGTTGGGCAAGCATAAGCCCACCTACACCCCGGGTGTGGACATGGGCGACTTCGTGGTGGTGGTTAACGCCTCCAAGCTGCGCCTGACCAACAAGCGCGAGACGACCAAGTTCTATCATCGCCACACGGGTTATCCGGGTGGGTTGAAGACCGTCAGCCTGCGCGACCAGATGCAGACCTATCCCGATCGCGTTATTCGTGACGCGGTTTGGGGTATGCTTCCCCATAACAAGATGGGCCGCAAGCTGATTAAGAAATTGAAAATTTATGCCGGGAGCGAGCATCCTCACGAAGCTCAGAACCCGACGCCGGTTGCATAAAGGAGCGAAAGCTATATGTCCGTTCAGTATTACGAAGGGATTGGTCGCAGAAAAGAAGCTTCCGCGCGCGTCCGTGTGATGAGCGGGGACGGTAAGTTTATCGTCAATGATAAGCCGGGTGAAGCCTACTTTACCCGCCTGGGTGATGTGGATGCCATTCTGGCTCCTGTTGCGGCTTCGGGCCAGGATCGCTCGAGCCTGGACATCACCGTGGTGGTGAAGGGCGGCGGCGTGACCGGGCAGACCGATGCAGTGCAGTTGGGCGTTGCCCGCGCGCTGGTCAAAATGTTCGGCACCGAGATGACGCCCCTTTTGCGCAAGGGCGGTTTCTTGACCCGCGATGCTCGCATCAAGGAACGCAAGAAGCCAGGTCTCAAGCGCGCCCGCAAGGCCCCGACCTACACCAAGCGTTAATCCGGAGGATGTCTGGAGAGGAGGATTGCCCTCTTGCCAGATGCCCCAATCTGCCTTTACAGCGTTTTGTCCCTGGCGAAAGCCGGGGGCAAAACGCTTTTGTTTTGCTCTGGTACAATGTGGAGAATCATCAGAGAA
>JAEXTI010000269.1 GCA_023406965.1 Chloroflexota bacterium | reverse complement strand
CCGGGCAGCACTTCGGCCAGCACCTGGTCGATGCCCACCTGGCGGGCAATGGCCTCGGCGGTCTGGCGGTTGTCGCCGGTGAGCATGGCCACGCGGATGCCCATTTTGTGCAGTTGCTGGATGGCTTCCACCGACCCGTCCTTGACCGTATCGGCGATGGCGATGGCCCCGGCCACACGCCCGTCGACGGCGACCAGCACGGTGGTCTTGCCTTCGCCTTGTAGGCGCTTGACCTCGGCGTCCAGGGCGGCGGTGTCCAGGCCGCGCTCAGCCATCATGCGCGGGCTGCCGACCCACACGCGGCGCTCTTCCACCTGGGCTTCCACGCCGTGCCCAGCGGTGGCAGAAAAGCCTTGCGGCTCGGCCAGGGCCAGCTCGCGGTTGCCCGCTTCGGCCACGATGGCTTCGCCCAGGGGATGCTCGGAGCCTTTCTCTACGGCGGCGGCCAGGCGCAGGAGTTCGTTTTCCGCCAGGCCCAAGGCGACGATGTCGGTGACAGCCGGCTGCCCGCGGGTGATGGTGCCGGTTTTGTCCATGACCACCATCTGGACGTGCCCGGCACGTTCCAGGGCTTCGGAGGTTTTGATGAGCACGCCCATTTCGGCGCCTTTGCCCGTGCCCACCATGACGGCGGTGGGGGTGGCCAGGCCCATGGCGCAGGGGCAGGCGATGACCAGCACGGCTACCATGACGATGAGGGCGCGGGTGAAGTTGCTTACGTCGGCGTTGATGGCCAGGGGCGGGCCCAAGAAGAACCAGCCCAGGAAGGTGAGCAAGGCCATGGCGATGACGGCGGGGACGAAAACGTTGGATACCCGGTCAACCAGTTTTTGGATGGGGGCTTTGGAGCCCTGGGCTTCTTCTACCAGGCGGATGATTTGGGCCAGGGCGGTCTCTTTGCCGATGCGGGTGGCTTCAAACTTGATCAGGCCCAGCTTGTTGAGCGTGGCGCCGATGACGGTTGCGCCGGGGCCCTTCTCGACGGGCAGCGATTCGCCGGTGAGCATGGATTCGTCCACCGAGGAGCGCCCTTCGACGACCACGCCGTCGACGGGGATCTTCTCGCCGGGGCGCACGAGAACCACATCGCCGACTTTGACCTCGTCCACGGGCACTTCCATCTCGGCGCCGTTACGGAGGATGCGAGCGGTTTTGGCGCGCAGGCCCATCAGTTTTTTGATAGCCTCGCTGGTCTGGCCCTTGGCGCGGGCTTCGAGCAGCTTGCCCAGCTTGATGAGGGTGAGGATGACGGCGGCGGTTTCAAAGTACACATGGCCCGAGAGCCAGCCGAAGGTGACCGGCAGGGAGTAGAGGAAGGCCGCCGAGGAACCCAGGGCCACCAGTACGTCCATGTTGGCCGAACCGTTGCGCAGGGATTTGTACGCGCCGACGTAGTACTGCCAGCCGACGTAGAATTGCACCGGCGTGGCCAGGGCCAGCATGAGCCACTTCATCCAGGGGGCGTGGGAGATGCTCATGGGCAGCAGACCCAAGTCGCCGGACATGGCCAGGATGAAGAGCGGCACGGTGAAGATCAGGCCGACCAGCAGGTGGCGCTTTTGAGTGTTGATTTCTTTTTGGCGGGCCAGGGCTTCGGCGTCCTCGGCGTCGCCGCCGGTTTCGATGGCTTCGAAGCCCGCTGAGGCAACCGCGCGGCGCAGCTCGGCTTGGCTGACGATGGTGGGGACATAGTTGACGCGGGCGCGCTCGCCGGCAAAGCTGACCTGGGCGGAGAGCACGCCTTCCAGCGCGGAAAGGGCCTTCTCCAGGCGGCGGGCGTCGTTGTCGTCGCTCATGCGGCGGATGGACAGGTTGGCCTCGCCCGCGGCAACGCCGTACCCGGCTCGTTCGACGCGGGCGATCAAGGCGGGCAGGGCGGTGAGGGCGGGGTCAAACTCCACCGTGGCGCGCTCGGATGACAGGTTGACCGCGGCGGTTTGCACGCCCGAGACTTTCTTCAGGTTGCGCTCCACGGTGGCGACGCAGTTGGCGCAGGTCATGCCGGTGATGGGGAGAGTCAGTTGTTTGGATTCGGCCATCGGGCCTCCAGGAATTAGAATAGGGCAGGGGCGCGTGAACTGCTGCGCCCCTGATTATGGAGTTTGAAGAATTGCACCTGCGGCGAGGTTAGTTCGCCGGGGCGTAGTTGATTTCGCGCAAGACCGAGACGATCTGCTCTTCGGTGGTGGGGGCTTCGAAGACAATGACGGCTGTTTTGGTGTCAGCGCTGGCTTGCACGCTCTGCACGCCGTCCAGGTCGCCGACCTCAGTGGTGATGGTGTGGACGCAATGTCCGCAGCTAATATTGGGAATGGTATAGGTAACGGTTTTCATCAATTCCTCCAAACAATAGGGTTAGACTCGCGTGGCGGCTTCGAAGACGTCGCCGATTTCTTTCATCACGCGTTCGCGTTCGGCGGGGTCTTCGCCGCGAACAGCCGTGATGACACACGAGTTGAGGTGCTTGTCGAGCAGTTGGGCGCTGATCTTGTTCAACGAGGACTGCACGGCCTGAATCTGGCGGATAACGTCGATGCAGTAGGCGTCTTCCTCCAGCATGCGCTGAACGCCGCGCAGGTGGCCTTCGGCGGTTTTCAAGCGCCGGATGGCGTCGCTGTTGTCATGGTGCATGGTTGGGCTGCTCCTTTCTACCCCCCCCAGGGGGGTGGGGTAGTTATATTGTACAAGATATATCCGATTAATGCAAGGGGGTAAAAAAGAAAACCCTAAGGGTCGAAGAAGACCCTTAGGGTTGGGGGAGGAGGGGAGGGACTTGATTATTTCCCCTGCACGTACACCTTGACTGCGTCGCGGATGAATTCGGCCAGGGCGGGGTGCATTTTGTCAAAGGTGGCCCGGAAGCGCGGTTCGTCCACGTAACCTTGGGCCAGGAACAGCAACTGCTCGACCGCGGGGGTCCAGAAGTAGTCCATGTGGCGGCGCCAGGCCTCCACGGCGGACTGAGCCTGGGGGGAGGCGGGGCCCAGGGGCATGGCCTGGATGAAGGATTGGTAGACGGCGTTGCCTTCGTCAAAAATGCGCTGTTTTTCGGCGGCGCTGTAGGCCCGCCAGCGGGCGTTGGAGGCTTTGACGGTTTCGGGATCATACATTTGCATGGCTTCCTTCTCATATTCGGCCTGCTGTTCTTCGCTGAAGCCTTCGAACAACTCTTGTTCGCTCATTTCTTCTTCTCCTTGTAAATGTCGAATGGTACGTTCCACGGTGGAGATCAGGCGCTGCATCTGTGCGATGCGCTTGCGGAGTTCCTGTTTGTGTCCCTGCAGGGCGGTGATCACATCGAAATCACGGCGTCCCATGATGCGCTTGATCTGCTCGAGGGGCATATCCAGCTCGCGGAAAATCAATATCTGCTGCAGCCGGAGGAGGGAATCCTCATCGTAGTAGCGATAGCCGTTCTCGCCGAGCGAGGCGGGCTTGAGCAGCCCAATCTCGTCGTAATAGTGCAGGGTCCGCGCG
>JAEXTI010000203.1 GCA_023406965.1 Chloroflexota bacterium | reverse complement strand
GGCGCGGCAAGATGATGGGCGTGGTATTCCAGTTTTTCCAGCTCCTGCCCATGCTCAGCCTGAACGAAAACCTGCTCCTGCCCATGGACTTTGCCCGCGTCTACCCGCCCTCAGAGCGGGATGCCCGAGCCCGCGACTTGCTGGAGATGGTTGGGTTGAGCGAGGTGGCCGATCACTTCCCGGCCAGTATTTCGGGCGGGCAGCAGCAGAGCGCAGCCATTGCCCGCGCCCTGGCCAACAACCCACCCATCATTGTGGCCGATGAACCCACCGGCAACCTGGACTCGCGCGCCGCCGAGGGGGTTTTTGCTTTGTTCGAGCGGCTAGCCGGACAGGGCAAGACTGTGCTCATGGTGACTCACGACGCCAGCCTGGCGAAGCGAGCGCAGCGCGTGCTGGTGCTGGTGGATGGCGAGCTGGTCAACGAGGCGGTTTCGCGGGCGTTACCGAACCTGCCACACCGCGAGATGCTGGCCATCACCAAAGCCGCCCGGCAGGTTGAAATGCGCGGCGGGCAGAGTCTGTCCCCCGGCAGTTGGGCTCTCATCCAACATGGCTGTGTCGAGGTCACCCTGCCGGGGCCGCGCGGCGGCCAGGCCGTGGCCGAGAAGGTGGAAAGCGGCGGAATTCTGTGGTTGGGCGACCTGCCCGAAGGGGCCCAGGTTCAGGCTTGCAGCGCGATGGTGGATGCGCTGGTAGTTGACGAAGCCGGCAAACTGCTTTCTCAAACGCCCATGTTGCGCGCCGGGCTCTCGCGCGAGCGGGCCGAACGACAGGCGCGCTACGCTGAGGCCTCTAAGTCGCCTCGAAAGGGTTGGTTGAAATGCGCCCCCGCTGGCAGAAAGTATTCTCCGATTTATGGAGTCACCGCATCCGCCTGCTGCTGGTGGTCGCCTCTATCGCCGTCGGCCTGTTCGCCATCGGCATGATCACTAACCTGCACGGCATCTTATTCACCGATATGCGCGAAGGCTATCGCGCCATCAACCCGGCCAACCTGCTCATCACCATTGCTTCTTTTGACGATGAACTGGTCGATCAGGTGGCAGGCATTGAGGGGGTCAGCGAGGTGGAAGGCATCCGTGAATTCAATTCGCGCTACCGCACCACCCAAGGCGACTGGAAAAGTATCAGTCTGAAAGCCATCCCCGATTACGAAGATTCGACGATTAACCGGGTCACGCTCCTCGAAGGAGTTTGGGCGCCCGAAGACCACCAGATTGTATTAGACCATACCAAGCTGGCAGAAATGGGCGTGGGATTGGGCGATACGATTGAACTTGAGCTTGACTCGGGAAAAATTCGCCGCCTGACTATCGTGGGCATCGTCCACGATCAGACCATCGGGGTGACCTCGCTGGGCGGCGGGTTCTTCACCGCCCCGGCCCAGGGGTATATCTCTACCGACTCGCTGGAGTGGCTGGAGCAGCCGGATGCCTACAACATGCTGTACGTGACCGCCGCGGACGGGGGCATGGACGGATCCTCCTTGCGCAAGCTGTCTGAAGCAGCGCGCGAGGAAATCGAGGATAGCGGCTATTACATTTATTCGATTTTGACCCGCACCTCCGAAGACCATCCCAACAGCACTTATGCCAACGCCATGACCGGCACGCTGTTCATGCTGGGCTTCTTTGTCGTCTTCTTGAGCAGCTTCTTGATCACCAATACGCTCTCGGCTTTGCTCAACCAGCAGGTGCAGCAGATTGGCACCATGAAAACCATTGGCGCCACCAGCAGGCACATCATCCAGATTTACATCACCTTGATTGTGCTCTATGGAGTGATCGCCTTTGTGCTGGCTGTGCCATTATCCGCCGAGGCTTCCTTTGCCATGGCGCGCTTTATCTCGGAAGCCATTAACACCGAAGTGCTCTCTCTGCGTATCGTCCCGCTGGCAGTGATTTTACAAGCCGTTCTGGCGGTACTGGTACCCATACTGGCGGGGTTGGGGCCCATCCTGCGCGGGTCAACCATCACCATCCAGCAAGCCATCAGCGGCCTGACCCAGGCCGAGGCCCCTCCGCAGGGGCGCTTCATGCGCTGGCTGGAGAAGACGCGCGGCATCTCGCGCCCGTTGATCATTTCGCTGCGCAACACCTTCCGGCGGCGCGGGCGACTGGCCCTCACCCTGCTGACCCTCACCCTGGGCGGGGCTCTGTTCATCGCCACCTTCAACGTGGAAGCCTACATCATTGCTTACATCGCCCGGATTAGCAACTACTTCCTGGCGGATATTAACCTGACCCTGGATTCGCCGGAGCGCATTTCGCGGGTGCAGTCGGCGTTAGCCGATTTTCCCGAGCCGCTCATCGTGGAAGGCTGGTCGGCGGCTACCGCCGAACTGGTCTTTGATGATGGCTCTACCGGCGAGGCGGTGCACATCCTGGCCCCGCCAGGAGACAGCGAGCTGGTTGACCCTGTGATTCTTGCCGGGCGCTGGATTGATGCAGACGATACCAACGCCATTGCCGTCAATGAGCGCTTCACCTCCACCTTCCCCGAGATGAAGATCGGGGACACCGTTCGGCTTAAGTTGTACGGCGAGGAATACGAATGGGAGGTGGTTGGCTTTTTCCAGTTGGCTGGAAAGAGCGGCGGCTACCTGGCCTATGCCAATTATGATTACCTCTCCGACCTGATCAGCCAGCGCAACAAGGCTGCCGCCTACCGCGTGGTGGCGCAGCGCGGGCACGACCTGACCCTGGCGGAACAAAAGCAGTTGGCCCTGGAAGTGGAAGCGCTGCTGCGCAGCCGTGGCTTTGATGTGGCTGAAAGCACACCCGGCCTCGAACTGGTGGAAACTACCACCAACGGTCTGACGATTTTGACCACCTTCTTGTTGATCATGGCCTTACTCACGGCCCTGGTGGGCAGCATCGGCCTGATGGGTACCATGAGCTTGAATGTGATGGAGCGCACCCGCGAAATCGGCGTGCTGCGAGCCATCGGCGCCTCCGACGGGGCCGTCATCTCACTGGTGCTGGTGGAAGGCATGATCATTGGCGGTATTAGCTGGCTGCTGGGCTCGCTGGCGGGCCTACCCATCAGCCAGTTGATGTCGAATACGATCAGCATGGCTTTGTTCGACGCGCCCGCCACGCCCACCTTCACGCCAACCGGGTTCCTGATCTGGCTGGGGGTGGTGCTGGTGCTGTCCGTCTCGGCCAGCGTTTTACCTGCTTTCAATGCCGCGCGGTTGACCATCCGCGAAGTGCTTGCATATGAGTAGTAATAACTACTCAGGCCCCGGCAAAGGGCTGAACAGTAACGAGTAATTTTTGGAGGAGCGAATCATGAAAACCTTAGCGAAAGTCATTCTCAGTGTTTTGGCTGCCGTGACCCTCGGCGCCTGCGGGCTGCTTGGCGGCCAGCAAGCCACCCCCACGGCCGCGCCGGCTGCCGATGCGCCGGCCAAGTCTTCTAACCAGATTGTCGTCGAAGGGCGGGTCATGCCGCGCGATTATGCCAACCTGTCTTTTGTTTCCCCAGGCACGGTGGGGGCCGTGCTGGTGAGTGAAGGCCAGGTGGTTGAACAAGGCGCGGTGCTGATCGAACTGGACAACCGCGCCCAGGCCGAAGCGAGCTTGAAAGCTGCCGAGTTGGAGCAGTTGAACGCCCAGCAGGCCCTGGACAAACTTCAACGCAGCGCCGACCTGGCCCGCGCCCAGGCTGAGAAGTCCTTGCTGGATGCGCAGCTTGCTGCCGTGGACGCGCGCCAGAAACTGGATGACCTGGACACCGATGCCTTCCAGCAGCGTATCGATGACGCCAAAGTGCGCATGGACGACGCCAAAGAAGACGTGGACGACGCCCAGGAAGACGTGGATAAATACAAAGACCTGGACGAGGACAATTCCACGCGCAAAAGCGCTGAAGATGCGCTGGAGGCCGCCCAGCTTCGCTACGACGGTTTGGTGCGTGAATACGACCGCCTGGTGAACGAACTGGAACAGGCTCGCACGACGGTATCAATGGCGGAGGCCGCCCAGGCCGAAGCGCAGCGCGACCTGGATCGCCGCGCCGATGGCCCCGACACCGAGACCCTGGCCCTGGCCGAAGCCCGCTTGAGCCAGGCCCAGGCCCAGGTGCCAGCCGCACAGCAGGCGCTGGCCAATGCCGTCATCAAAGCGCCCTATGCCGGGACCGTTTTACAGATCAACATCTCGGCGGGTGAAACCGCTCTGACCGGGCAGACAATGGTGGTGTTTGCCGACTTGTCTACGCTCTATATCGAGACCGTAGACCTGAGCGAGATCGAAGTGATTGACCTGGAAGTGGGCGAGGAAGTGGAAGTGGTTGCGGACGCGCTGCCGGACCTGATCATGACCGCCGTGGTGGAGTCTATTGGGGATGCCTACCGCGAGAAGGGCGGGGACGTGGTTTACCCGGCCAAACTCAAACTCAACGATCCCGATACTCGCCTGCGCTGGGGCATGACGGTTTCATTTACCTTCCAGAAGAATTAGCGACCTTCGGGGGTGAAATTGCCTTTCGAACGGCACGAGAATTGGGGCGCGCCCCAATTCTCGTGCCGTTTTTGATTCTGTTTAGCGGCGGGTCTTTAACGCTGGCTAGGCGCGAAAGCTTGCATAACATCTCGGCGGGCCAGGTGTGCGCATCTACCCGATAGACCCGCCGAGTGTGGCGACTGGGCAGGTCTGCCGGGTAGCCCCACTTCTAGCCCGTTCTGTATTCGTTCTTTAAAACGGTAAGGCCCGCATTAAAGACCTGCCCTTACCCGAGAAGTGCCCGCTCTGAAGACGGGCACGGGGGTTGATCAATCATCGGCGTGCCCGCGCCTTTCCCCGTACCCCTACGCGGAAGGGGCAGCAGTTGTAAGCCGGGCGAGAAAAGACCTCTATGGCACGGCATGGGGGTTTG
>JAEXTI010000547.1 GCA_023406965.1 Chloroflexota bacterium | reverse complement strand
CATCGAAGCCGCCGAAGCGGCTCGACCGAAAATCGAAGCAGCTCTATCCCCTATCGGAAAACTTCGCCGTTCAATCCGTCGTTACCCGGAGCCCGAACACGTGGTGTACTTCGATCAACCACAACCTGCGCCTGCCCAACTCCCCGCCCATGAAGCGTGACCTCCGCGATTACGCCCGCCAGACCAACACACGCTTGATCATCGGTGGTGTTTTGCTGTTATTCATCGTCGGCGACGGCCTGATCTATTTCATCTATGGCCCAGGCGCGGCTATTTTCGGCTTGCTCTGCCTGGGGGCTGGCCTGGTACCGATCTTGTTAATTATGCTTGTTATGACAGTTATCGAATGGGTCGTCAAACGTGCAGACCGAGATTGAGACGATTTCCAAATGGGAAAGCGGCTGGACCTTTCACTTCCGTCCGGCTGGAAACACCCCTCCCAATCAAATCATTGTCTTTATTCATGGATGGACAGGCGACGAAAATTCCATGCAATTATTTGCGCGTCAGACGTCGGTCGGCGACGCTCTGATTTTTCCGCGCGGTCCCGTAAGAGCATTTCCTTCGGGTTTTGGATGGGCTGACCACACTGCCCCAGATGGAACCTCCTATCCCAAATTTGCTCCAGCAGCCCATGCTTTGATCAAGCTACTCGAGTCGCAATCCGCAGAGGCAGGCGCCCCAAATACCCCCATGATCCTGGTTGGTTTCAGTCAGGGCGCTGCTTTCGCCCTTACGCTCTCAGCGCTTTACCCTGAAAAGTTCAGTCGCCTGGCCTTACTCGCAGGCTTCCTTCCCCAAGAACTGCCACCAGAGTTAAGCCTAAATTTCGCCGGAAAACACGTATATATTGCCCATGGTCGCAACGACAAGGCAATCCCCTTACAGGAAGCCCACCGAATGGTTGACTATCTGAAAAACGTAGGTGCAACGGTTGATTACTGCGAAAGCAACACAGGCCACAAACTTTCGGCCTCGTGCTTCAAAGGCCTGGCCGAATTCTTAGCCCCGACCTAACGCCCTTGCACGAACGAAATCAAGCCAAACAATATTCCTAATGCCGCCAGCCCTATGACAATAAACCCCATCGGCACATTCCCCACCGTTCCCCCGCTTGCGTCGGTGAAGGTCGGGATGGCTAATGGCGCCGGCGGAGTAAAGGTCGGCAGGCGGGTTGGTGCTTCGGTCACGATGAACCGGGCCGCCAGCGTCGGGTCGATGGTCAACGTATAGAGTAAGGTCGGCGTGGGTGGAGGCTCGACGATCGGCAACTGCACAGGCGGGTCAATTTTTACAAACACCGCATACACCCAGGCCATTCCACCTGGAACCCCCGGATACTCTACCTGGATCCATTCACCCGCTGGAGAACGCCCCTTGGCTGGAACGCGCTGCCCAACCAGCAATACACCCACCAATTCGTACTTTGTCCCAGGACCGCTGCGCAAGTTCACCCGGTCTTCATTCCCCGGCACAACTTCCGCCATCGGCCCACTGGGGGTAGAGGTCGCGATTTGCGGCGCAATATCTGCAAGGTTCTCTGCGCTCGCCGGAGAAAAGGGCACCGTCGTCAAAAAAATCAAACCCGTCATAACTACCACAAGCAAAAGGCTTGCTGGAATTTTCCTGTTCACTCGTCACTCCCATCGTTGTTGTCAGCAGGGCTTGATACTTTATTGATATACCCTGCCAGAAATCTGATTATAATCGAATCTATGGACAGAAGAATCTTCCACGGCAAACTGACTCCCCTGGACATCAGCCGCAGTCTCATGGGACACTTTCATCGCGGCAACTTGCGCGTCCAGCATTTCGGTGATGACCAACGGGCTGTCGTCCAGATCGCCAGCACAGCCTCGGCGTCATCGGGCGGGCAAACCGCTCTCAGCGCCACCATCCTTCAGGTGGAAGATGGTGTTTCCGTGGAACTAAGCAAACAAAATTGGATCGGGGTCGCCGCCAGCCTGGGCATAAGCGCAATTGCGGTTTTCAAGAACCCCTTCAACCTGCTTTCCCGGCTTGACGATATCGCCCAGGATTTCGAATACCTCAGGCTCACCGACGAGATATGGAAGGTCATTGAAGGGACTGCCCAAGCACATGGCGCCACCACTGAGCTGTCCGAGCGCCTCCGCCGTATTTCTTGCGCTTACTGCAACACGGCTAACCCGCCCGGCGAGCCGCGTTGCCTTGCCTGTGGCGCCCCTCTGGGCGATGTCCAGCCGCGCACGTGTCGCAAGTGCGGTTTTGTCGTCAAAAACCAAGAGAGGATCTGCCCCAACTGCCAATCTCCTCTCTCGCAATAATCTAGACATTGTTCCGCCATCGCCATCCATCGCGTCCTATAAATTCGTCCGCGCCGTCCGGCCCCCAGGTTCCCGATTCGTACACAGGAAGGTTACGCTGAGGCGCTTGCTCCCAGGCCTGTAACAAACCTGAGGTAAAGGTCCACGCTGCCAAAACCTCGTCACTGCGTGTGAATAAAGTCGCATCCCCGATCAGCGAATCCAAAAGCAAGCGTTCGTATGCTTCTGGAGGTTCGGTGCCAAAGGTTGCGTCGTAGTGAAACGCCATTTGCACCGGTGCGATTTTCGTTACCGGCCCGGGGATTTTTGCGCCAAACGAAAGGGTGATGCCCTCGTCCGGTTGAAGGTTGAGCACCATCACATTCGGCGCATCGTAGCCCATATCTTTCCAGTCGAAAAGGCGCAGCGGAGGCTGCTTAAACTGTATCGCGATCTCTGTCAGCCGGGCGCTCAGCCTCTTCCCCGAGCGCAAGTAAAAAGGCACCCCCGCCCAGCGCCAGTTATCGACCAGCAATTTTGCTGCCAGGTACGTCTCGGTGGTGGAACTGGGAGGAACACCTTTCTCGTCCTTATACCCAGGCACACGCGCCCCCTCAATTGTCCCAGCCACATATTGCGCCCGGTAAGTGTTCGCTAGCGCCTCTTTCCCGGTTAGCGGGCGCAGTGCTTGAAGCACCTTCACCTTCTCATCCCGCACCGCATCCGCATTAAACGCAGCCGGCGCTTCCATTGCCGTCAATCCCACCAGTTGCAATAAATGATTCTGGAACATATCTCGGATGACACCGGCGGTATCATAATATCCCGCCCGCGTCCCAACTCCCACCGTCTCCGCCACGGTTATCTGAACATGATCGACGTAATTTCTATTCCATAAAGGCTCAAAAATCCCATTCGCAAAGCGCAACACCAGAATATTCTGTACCGTCTCCTTGCCCAGGTAATGATCAATCCGGTAGACCTGTTTTTCATCGAAGACTCGATGCACCTCATCTTCCAGGGCGGTAGCCGATTCAAGATCCCGCCCATACGGTTTTTCAATCACCAGGCGGCTCCAGCCATCCGAACAATCCAACAGGCGATTCTCACCCAGGACCCGGATAATCGGCACATAAGACTCCGGAGGGGTCGCCAAATAATACAGCACATTACACACCCCAAGGTTATTCAGCAAATCGCCCAGACGCCGGTAGCCGTCGGCATCGTCAAACGAAGCTCGAACGTAGTGCGCTTTGGACAACAATTCACCTACCAGCCCCTCATCAGCAGGATTTGTTCGGGCAAACTCCGCGATACCTTCTCGCAAGGAGTTGCGCATGACTTCATCGTCCCAATCTCGCCGGGCAAAACCAATAATATGCAGATCGGCTGGAAGGCGCCGTTCTTTCAATAATTCATATAGTGCCGGAATCAATTTCCGGTGGGTCAAATCACCTGTCACGCCAAAGATAACAAACGCTATCGGAATATCCGGGATTACCGAGGTTGTGTGTTGGATGTTCATCTACTCTCCTTGGATCGCTAATCTTCACTGATTCTACCCTAATCCACAAATCGATCAATTCTTACGGCGACACAATCTTGAGAGAAACTTGATTTCTACCCCGAACCGAATCATGTATAATCAACGGAGACTTATCCGTAGGTATTCCTCGTTAATCTTTATACAACATCCAGCCATCTCTATCCCCAGGAGAATCTCCCATGGTAAAAATAGTCGCTGACACCACTTCCTGCCTGCCACTGGCCGAAGCTCAAGCCCGCGGAATCGGTTACCTGCCACAGATCATCGTCATCGGCGATGAGACCTACCGCGACGACACGGAGATGAACGCCATCCAATTCCTTGCCCGCCAGCGTGTCAGCCCGGTGCTTCCCAAAACTGCTGCTCCTCCACCCAGCATGTACAATCCCATTTACGAGGCTGCCTCTGCGCAGGGTCAATCCGTGCTCGTATTGACACCTCCTGCCACCGTCAGCGGCACCTATCGCAGCGCAATGGTCGCGGCTCAGGATTTTCCGAATGCCGACATTCACGTTGTAGACACCAACATCATTGCCGGCGGATTAGCCACAGTGGTGATGAAAGCCCAGGAGTGGGCGGAGCAGGGTTTGGATGTGCAGGCCATCATCGAAAAGGTTCACGAAATGTGCAGCCGTCACCGGGTATATTTCGTCGTCGATACTCTGGAATACCTTTTCAAAGGTGGGCGCATTGGCGCAGCCAAAGCCCTTTTTGGCTCGCTCTTGCAAATGAAGCCAATCCTCACCCTCAAAGACAGCCAGATTGCCGCCTTTGAATCGCAGCGCACTCAAAAACGTGCCATCGCTCGACTCAAAGAGGTCGTTCTTGCCGAATGCGCGCATGGCATCGATGGATACCTTTCGATCATGCATGGGGATGCCGAAGAACAAGCCCGTCAAATCGCCCAAGAACTCGCCCCTGCGTTGGATATTACCGAGGGGCAGATCCCGATCTACGATTTGACCCCCGCCATCCTTGTCCATGTTGGCCCGGGAGTATTGGTCACCGCTTTCTTCGTCGCCCCCTAATTAAGCCCCTGGGTCCAATAACAAATAGCGAATTCCCTGGCGCGGCTCAGCCATCATCTCGCTGACGCTGTCTCGCCATACCTGATAATGAGCCGTTTCACGGTGCTTCAGTTGATCTTCCGAGCTGTGATAGATCTCGACCAAAGTAAATTTGGTTGGGTCCTCTGCTTGCTGGAACACATCGAACCGGATCACTCCCGGCTCTTGTAAACTGCCGCGGGCATTCGCGAAGATCGCCTCGCGAAACGCATCCACGCAATCGGATTTCACATGAACATGAACAAAAACAACGTGCATTGTCCCTCCCAAATTCTCTACTAATTAGATAGAAGAAAAAAGACTTGTTATTGGGTATAATTCTAGCAGATATCACTTTAACTCACCTGGACCAAAGGAGGTCAAAATGCAGTATACCCGTCTCGGTCGAACAGCTTTGTCCGTCAGCCGGCTGTGCCTGGGCACCATGAATTTCGGCCCGCTCACCAGTGAAGAAGACAGCTTCAAGATTATGGATCGGGCATTGGAAGTGGGCATCAATTTCTTCGACACAGCCAACGTCTATGGTTGGAAACTCGGTGAAGGCGTCACCGAACAAATTATTGGTCGTTGGTTTGCCCAGGGTGGCCGTCGCGATAAAGTCGTTCTGGCCACAAAAGTCTTTGGCAACATGGGTGAATGGCCCAACCAGCAACGGCTTTCAGCCCTCCACATTCGCAAGGCTTGTGAAGATAGCCTGCGCCGCCTAAAGACAGATTACATCGATCTCTACCAAATGCACCACATTGATACCGACGCCCCCTGGGAAGAAGTCTGGCAAGCCATGGATGTCCTCGTCCAGCAGGGCAAGGTTGTCTATGTTGGCAGTAGCAACTTTGGTGGATGGCACATCGCCCAGGCTCAGGAAGCTGCTCGCCACCGCAATTTCATGGGTTTGGTCAGCGAGCAGAGCCTATACAACCTCGCGGCTCGCACCATCGAATTGGAAGTGGTTCCCTCTTGCCGCCATTACGGCCTGGGCATCATCCCCTGGAGCCCTCTGGCTGGAGGTTTGCTTGGCGGAGTGCTTCAAAAAGCCAAAGAAGGCCGCCGCGCCTCTGAAAACATTGAAAAACGAATCGTCGAGCTGCGTCCCAAACTGGAAGCCTACGAAAACCTGTGCGCCGAATTGGGCGAAAA
>JAEXTI010000558.1 GCA_023406965.1 Chloroflexota bacterium | reverse complement strand
AAGTTGGGCTGCCCGGTTTGCTCGGCGTCGGCCTGGCCATGATCGTCATCATTTTCCTGGCTCGCCGCCTGCGCACCAACCCAACCGCTTCTTACCCTGTTTTTCGATAATCATCGCAAAAAACAACCCCGGTAGGCGCGAAGCGCCTACCGGGGTTGTTTTTGCGATGTTATCGAAATACAGTTTAGCCGGCGGTTGGGTTGGTGCGCAGGCGGCGCGCCAGGAAGATGATGACGATCATAGCCAGGCCAACGCCGAGCAAACCGGGCAGCCCAACTTCATCGGCGAAACCGGTATTGGGGAGAGCGGTTGAGGTGGCAATGACGGTTGTGGTCGTTTTACCTGCGGCCAGTTGCGTTTGCTGGGCGGCCAGAGTCATTTTTTGCGAATCGGCTGCCGGCGAACTTGTCACCGTGGGTGTGTGCGTCGATTGAGGAGCTACCACAGGGGTGTTGGTGGCCGTCGGGATGGCTGTCGCGGGAGCCTGAGGCGTGGCCGTGGGGGTCAACAGAGCAGCAGCTTTTTCGGCAGCGACCTGGTCGGTGGCAAATTGAGCCGTGGCAGTGTTGGCGGCCAACTGAGCCTCGTTCTGTGCCTGCATGCGGGCCTGACGCCCAGGCAGAATGACTGTCGCAACAACGATCAGGGCGATGACTGCGAGCACAAAGATGCCGCCAATAATGCCGATCGCGATCATGAAGTTCCGGTTGCTGGGTTTCTTCTCTTCCACAGCTTCCGTGGGTTGGCTGGACTCGCCAAAATCGAGTTCCTCCAGGTCATTGTCATTGTAATTTGCCATTTCTGCTACTCCTCAATAGTATTGCTATATTACATCAGGACTTCTAGATTTGCTAATGGAATGATGACTACAGTTTCTTTATCCAGGCGCACATCCGCGGCAGGGGTGCGCAGGCCATTCGGTAGGGTGGTAGTTCCAGGACGTATCTGGAGAATTACCCCTATTTTACCGCGGTATGGGTCTCCCTGGATGCGGACCATTTGTTCAGGCGCAAAATAGGTCATTTCGGGAGGGCTGTTGCTCTCGGCGGGCAGAGGGATGATCAGTTCAGGTCGCTCGGCAGTTATAGGGTTGATCGTCGCGGTCAAGGCCACGTCGCGTTTCTCACTGGTAGAGATCAAGCGCATTGCGGCATCGTTAAGAGGTATTTTACCAAATCCTTCCAAAACGATGACCGGATAATTAACGCTATTGGCGACTGGGATCAAATCCGCGGTCATGCTGGTCAGAATGAGCCCGCGTAAGGGTAACTCGGCGGCATAGCGCAGCACGTCCGGGTCGCTGCAGTGTCCGGCTACCACAACTGCGCCGCGCAAGCTGATGTCGATATCGGTGCGGGCGATGGTGTCATCCGGTGATTTTAGCAGGACAATCAACATGCCCTCGCCAACCTGGCCATTTCCCCACACGCCCTGGACGAGCGCGCCGTTGGTTTCTATGGTGGCGCCATGATCTGGGTGGATATCGGTGACCACGCCGGGGATGCCGGCGCGCAATTCGAGAGGAGCAGACTCAGATTCCATAATGACGCGGCCGCCGGAAATCATCACAATGGTCCCCGCTTCCGGGGCGCGCATGACCCGCGAGAAAATGCCGCCTGTCTCAGCGATGACATCGCCGGGCTGGAGTTTTTCGCCTTCCATGCGCACAATAGCCCGTTCAGCCTCTCCGGCGCGGATCATACCTAGCCCGCGGCGCACATCCACCAGGATGTGGCGGGTGGGCACATTGGCGGTGGCGACCACATCGGAGGCATTGACCCGCTGGCCCACGCGGACGGTAACCTTTCCGCTCACGGGTAAAAGTCGAGTGCGGCGGATGTTGGTGAGGCCGAGGATATGGATAACGGGTGCTAACATTTGGAGTACTCCGTTGCAATTATTATGCCGACCGGCGGCTTTCAACCGCATGGGTCCAGCGTATGAGGGTGTCGCGACGTTTGGCAGGATCATCTGGCAAGTGCAACGGCCGCCCGCGCGCATCGATGACCACACCGCACAGCCCGCCGGCCAGTTTGAAACCGGCTCCAGCGCGCCAGCGCGGATCGATGTGCGTGCCATGCTGCGGGCTGAGAACCACCTGCACCTGCTGGCCATGGCGAACGGGCAGGACTACGATAGAGCCTTGTTTAACTTCAGTCTTATACTCACCTTGATCAGAGGTGACTTTGACTTTCAAGATAACCGTGCCGGGGCGAGCATCGCTGACCGGAGAAATGACCGAAGCGAGATTGACAAAGGTGCCTGAGTCGAGGATTTGAACGGGCAAAACGGCGTTGCCCGGCGCGACGGAGCCCAGGGCGGCCATTAAGCCATAGGGGTCAAGGAACAAAGTCGTGATTCCGGTCGGTTGCAGCCCGTCCAGGACGGCCATCAGGCTTTGAATAGGGGAGATGCTTTGTGCCAGGGTGGCGCCGCTGATAAAGATCGGTTCGAAGGCCATGTTGAGGAACGGGTAACGTTCCAGCATTTGCGTGGCTGCCAGGCGCAAAATGGCCCGCGCGGCTGCCATTTCAATGGACAGGGCCGTGGTGGTCATGGGCAGGGAGGTTGGAAAAGTTGCTTTCTGCCACAAGTAATCGCGCACTTCGGTTTCGGGCACATCGAACGGCAGCCATTGGGTGATTTCGGACAGCGGAACCTGCTGGAGTAAGGCAGACATGCCGGCGCCCATGCCCAGCGGCCGGGCCACGTTCAAATGCAGTTTTCCTGCCCGACCGGCTGCCAGGACGGTGGCGTTGGCGCCCAGGTCGACGCCCAGAACGCCCTTGGAGGGGTCGTAGTACTCGCTGAGGAAACGCACCAGGCGGCCAATGGCGGTGGCGTTGGGCAAGGGCGCTTCGCTGCTGAAGGCCGCCAAATTGGCCAGCCCGCCAATTTGCTGGGCGCGCAGACTGCCTTGAAGCTGCGCCAGGGTGTTCATGGCGGGGTTCAGGTCTTCGAGGTCAAACGTGGGACGGATGTTGGGGGTGACGATGACTTCGGTCACTTTTCCTACCGCTTCTTGAATGCGTTTGGCCAGGGCCTGGTTACCCGAATAAACCACTTTGGGGCGTTTTTCGGCGGGCAGAACTTTGCACGCCAGCAAGACCAAGTCGACCAGCTTGCTCACCGAGCGCGTGGCGCCTTTTTCGGTGCCCCCGGCCAAAATGACCAGATCGGGCCCGGCTTTAATGATGGCATCAAGCTGCTCGTCTGTCCGGCGGCGATCATTCAGGCCAATGGTGTCGGTGACTTTCAAGTAGGAGGTCGCAGCCAGGCGAGATGCGCTTTCCAGCGACACTTCATCCAAGAGGCCTACCGTGACGGTGTTGAGATCTCGCCCGGCAGAGAAGGTGATGCCCAACCGGTCGACGCCGCTGCCATCCTGCTGGCTGGGCACCATGAGGCGGTTGGTTTCATCGAGCAGCGGTCGGTCGGTGACTTCCTGCAGGTGCGTCAGGGCGATGTGCACGCCCTCGGAGATGTCAAAAAAGGGCGCCCCGCCTGTGAAGGGAGCGACAGCTCCAGCCAGGAAGTGATACTGCCCGTCCACCACGTCGAACAAGAGGGCGCGGGTGTTGACGGAGCCTATATCTATGGTCAGTACGGATTCAGCATCAACAAGCGAGGTCATCTGCGGAGCCCCTTAGAAGAGTTTTGCAATAGTTGTAATAATTTCCAGCCAGCGTTCAACCAGCGCGGTGATCGCGGCGGCATAGACACCGGCGAAGAGCGCGCCGAGGGTGATTCCGATGAAGATCTGCCCAACCAGGGCCAGGCCTTCAACCAGCGGCGCGCGACGGGGAGGTTGGTCGGGGCGGGTGTTGGCCCCGAACTGGAAGTAAACAAGCGTGCCCACAGCGCCTACCAGGATCACCAGCCCTTCGAGCATACCGCCAAAAGAGTTGGTGGGATCGGTCATGTTGAACGGTTCGGCTGCACCGCGGATCTGGCCCAACAAAGTGCCGAAAACGGCTCCGCCGACGGCAATAGCGGCCCCGATCCCCACCAGATAGGCCATAGGAATGTTGCCCAGGCGAGCCAGTCGTGGAGAAAGTTTGGTCAGGAGCAGCGTGCCAAGGATGAGCGGAATGCCCGCCAGGATCTTTTCAGCCAGCGTGCCATCCAGGAGGGGATAAATCAGACGAGGGAAGATCACCTGGTCGATGACCAGCGCGCCTACATAGCCGCCCGAAACACCTACGAAGAGATAACTGGCCAGGCGGAAGAGGAAATTGTCTCCGAAGATATAAGAGAACACCATCAGGGTGAGGACGAAACCAACCAGGGTGAAGATAAGCTGCGAATCCATAGCTGCTATGCCTTGCCTTTCTTCGCCCGGCGGCTCATGGACATGACCATTGAGATGATCCCACCGAGGAAAAGCACCAGAATGCCTACCAGGAACGCGCCCTGGTAACCCATATAGTAGCCGGCGGGCAGGCTGACCCGCCCGGAGCGTTTCTCATACATGGCTCCGCCGTACAATCCAGAAACCAGACCGTCTACCTGCTGCGATTCGAGGTAAGGGTGGAGCAGCGGAGCTGCCTGGGCGCTGGTGACCATGGTCAGAGGAGTGTTACCCAACATGGGCTGGACCTGCTCGACCCAGGCGCGACCGGTTTCGGCGCTGTCGGTGAGCACGATGACCAGCGCAAAATCGCGCACGCTGTTAATGTCTTGAAGAGCGTGGCTTTCCCAAGGCAGTTGGCCGGTCACGGAGGTGTCCAGGGCTACGGGAGCCGCACTGCGTGGGCTGTGGGCAAATTCGAGCAGCGAGGAAGTCCCTCCCGCCAGGTAGGAAAGGTTCACCTTCTGGTTTTCCAGGTTGAACCCTGGCTGGCGCAGATGGATATCGTCCAGGAGTTGCTCGGCCATGATGGGGCCGGTAGTGGACGTGGAAACAACCACTATGATCGAATTCTTGACCATGAGGTGCTCGATAACGGCAGAAGAGGCCAGCTTCATCTCACCCGATAAAGCAGGCTCGTATTCCACCGCCAGCAAGACACGCGCGCCGGCGGGAAGGGCTTCGACCGTGTTGTACAACTCGAGCATGCCTTCGGGCGCGACAGACGGAAGCCCGGAGATTTGCACATCAAATAGCGGCGGCAGGAGCAGCCCAACGATGAGCAGGATGCCGATTGCCAGACGCAAAATAAACTGCGGCGCCTTGGATGGCAAGGCAGGGATTGCCTGGGCCTGGTTTTCCAGCGAGATAACATTATCGAGGAGGTTGATATACTGGCGCTGACGTTCAGACACGCGCAGTTTGACCGAGTAGACGGGGAGTTTGCGGTAGCGGACCGCGGTATCTTCGCCGGGGAGGATGCCGCGCAGCCCGGCCAGCGGCCCGGCTTTCTCGATACGTTGGTCGCCGTCCGAGGTCAACTCGCCGCCAATGGCTGACTCGACCGGGCGCATATCTTCTACCCAACTGGGCAGTTCGGCCTGAGCCAGTTCCAGTTGCGGCTCTTCTTCTCCCTCCAGCGAGGCCGCGGCAGTCATTGGCGCGGCCTCTTCGCCGATCCAATCGGGGAGGTCCACCTGGAAGGGCGTGCCCTGATCAGGTGTCAATGGGCTACTGTCCGGCTCTTCGTATAGGGCCGGGGCGGTGCTGCTCTCTTCGGCGATGATGGGCTGTTCGATATTGTTCATCCAGGCCGGTAAGCCTTCTTCGATGAACGGGTGCGGCGTGGAGGGCGTTTCTTTGGTCGCGTCGCGGTTGATCTGCCAGCCAGGGATACCTAGATCAGCGATAGGTTCGGCGGCTTCGGCCGTTTCGGCGGGCTGGTCGGTCATCTGGCCAAAGGTTTGCAGCCAATCGTCACCGAGCGGACCGGCTTCGGCAGGCTGGAGAGTTTGTTCTTCCTCTTCTCCTGCGGCGGCTACGGCGGCGGTCGCAGCGCCAAAGGCACCCATCCAGGAGGGTACTTCCTCGGCGGGGGCGGCTTCAGCAGGAGTGGTTTGTTCTTCTTCGGTTGCGCCGAACTCGCCCAACCAGGAAGGAATACTCTCGGCGGGTGCAGCTTGGGCAGGAGTAGTCTGTTCTTCTTCGGCAGCGCCGAATTCACCCAGCCATGAGGGAATACTCTCGGCGGGAGCGGCTTGGGCAGGAGTAGTCTGTGCTTCTTCGGCTGTGCCGAACTCGCCCAGCCAGGAGGGAATACTCTCGGCGGGTGCAGCTTGGGCAGGAGTAGTCTGTTCTTCTTCGGCAGCGCCGAACTCGCCCAACCAGGAGGGGATGTTTTCGGCGGGGGCGGCAGGTTGCTCCGGTACGGATGCTTCTGGCTCACCCTGACCCATCCAGGTGGAGGTTTCTTCTACAGGCGTAGAAGGTTGGGCCGCGGGCGGTTCTTCTCGGGTGAATCCGGCCATCCAAGAGGGCAGTTCCTCGGTTGGGGCGCGCGTTGGCCGCGGTGGGGCGGGTGGCTGTTCGGATGGGGGTTGTTCAACAGGCGGCTGTTCGGAGGTGGCTTCCATCATCCAGGCAGGGAGTTCCACTTCGCCGGAAGGCTGAGCTTTTGCCGGAGCGGGAGTTGTTTCTTCTATACCAGCCATCCAGGAAGGAGTTTCTCCTGTGACCGGGGCCGCAGGGGTTTCGGTTGGTTGAGCGGATGCCTCAGGCGTTTCCAGGCTGTTCAACCAACCGGTGATGCCAAAACTTTGATGAGGAGTGGGTTCGGCCTCGGGCTGAGGCTCGGCAGATTGAGTTTCTTCCGTCTGCTTGAGCCAGTCGGTGACACCCGTGATCGATTCTTGGGCGGCAGGCGGGGTCGTTTCTCCGGCGTCGAGGTTTTGCAGCCAGGATTGTAGATCCGGAGCTTCTGCCTGAGCAGGTTGGGTTTGATCGAAGTCACCCCACTGCGCTTCGGGTTGGGCTCGCTGGGTAACGTCATCGGATGCGTCCAGGCTGCCCAGCCAGGCCGAAAGGTCGGGGGCGCCTTCGCTGGAAGCCGGGATGGTTGCTTCCGCTTCGTCCGGTGCGGGGGCGGCTTGCAAGTTTTGCAGATTGCTCAACCAGGCGTCTTCTCCAGCGGGCTGGGTTTCTTCGGATGAAGGCTGTTTGGTTTCTCCGCCACGCAGCCCGCTCAACCAATCTGCGCTGCTGTCTGCAGCGGAAGCCGAAGGCTGCACATCTTGCAGCCAATCGGGTGTGGAATCGGCGGGTGGGATTGGGGTGGGCTTGCCGAACAAATCATCCAGGCCGGTGCTTTCTGGTTCGTTTCGTTCACGGATCCGAGACAGCCAATCGGGCACTTCCTGACCGCCTGCTGCGGGGGCAGCTTCTTCCGGTTGTGAAGCGGGGGCCGAGCTTTGATCGGAGCGTAGTTCGCGCAGCCATTCGGGTTCGTTGGAAGCCGGCGGCTGGGCGCCAGATGCGTCGCTCTTGGCAGGTTTGAGACGCTGCCAGCAGTGCCGGCAGACTTCGGCATCGGCCGGATTGGTTTTACCACACTTAGGACATCGCACGTCTGCCATAGTTTATCCAGTATAAGGTCGATCAGCAGCTAATAAGACCCGCAGGCCGGCTGTCAGGCTACCCAGGGCGATGCCCAACAGGATACCGCGCCCGCCCGCGATGGGCAGCCGCTGGATAAAACCGATTACGGGGAAATCGGAGAGCATTCCGAGCAGGCCGCTGGCGAGGAGCAAGAAGACCACCGCGCTGACGGCGAAAACTCCTGCCATCAGGGTTTTGCGGCGTTGGGCCAGGCGCAATCCAGCCACCGTTAGGGTGATGGCGACCAGACCCATTAGCGCGCCTTCTACCGGAATTTGTACCGCCAGGACGGCTTTTTGGTAATCGCTGTTGCCTGGGCCGAGGGCTAAACCTGCAAAGAAAGTGACCAGGAAAGCCAGTACCAGGATGAATCCATAGCGGTCAGGGTTGCGCTTGGCGACCATGCGTTTCATGTTCACGAAGAGCATGTTGAAAACCCCCACCAGCGCTGCCACTGCTGCCAGGATCACTGCCCAGCCAATCAAGATAGAGCGGATGGTGAGTATGTTTTGTAGTTTTTCCGAGTCAGCCGGGATGAAGTAGCCGATCAGAACAATCAGGCCGAAACCAATGGCGAATGCGGTCGCTACGGGCGATCTCATAGGACAATCCCCAGGAAGGAAAGCAAGACAGCCAGGACGATGAGCCCAACAACCGCCCAGCGAAGGATATCCTGGGCGCGCAGGCTGGCCTGGTGGGTTGGACCGGCTTGGAGGTAGGCGGGAAGGGCGAACAACTCCTCACCGATGAGCGTTTCTTCAGAAGAGGCATAAAGAACAGCCTGGGCAGCCAACGAGTCGCTTGCGCCCAGGGTGAAGGCGTCTTGTTGGTCGGATGCTTCCGCCAACAGAGCCACCTCGGGGCCAAAATTGCCCACCAGGACATTGGTCGAAACGCGCTCATCACGGATGACGGGCAAAGTTCCGGCAATGTAGGAGAGGGGGGTGGGGCCGGCCAATCGCCCGCGCTCCACATCAAACAATTCCGGGGCGTTAGCGATGCGGTAAGCGGCGCGCATGGTGTCTTGACTGAGGATGGACAGGGTACCGTCTCCGCTGGTTGCCACCGGGGGGCGGTCGCTGACCGAACTCATTTGGGAGACGCGCTCGAGGGTTGCCAGGCCAACCAGGGCCGAAGCGTTGGTGGGGCTGAAGATGCTGGCCTTGCCCAAAGAAACGTGCAGACGGCTGCCGTCTTCGACGGCTAAACCCAAAGCGCGGCGCAAGCGCTGCATGGCTGGAATGTAACGGAAGGTTCGTTTGGTCCGGCGGGCGACGGGTAGGGAAAAGCCCAGGATCATTCCGGCAGCAGCGAGGACAATAAGCAGACCAATGATGGAACTAAGCCAGTTCACGAATGTGTATCCTCCCGTAAGTATGAAGCAAACGAGCGGCCTTCATTTTGATCTTCAAACAGCCTGGTCAACGCTTCTAGTTTGGCGGAGGGAACGCTGCCCTGAACGAAGGGCTGCCCGATATACATGGCCTGGGCCAGGAACAGGGTCAGAGGGCCAGATGCTTCCAGGAGGGCAGCAACCATATCTCCCCATCCCCTTTTGTGCAAGAAGCGAGCCCATTCAGGCCAGTAATCGCGTTCCGGTTGCATAATATCAGTATAGCATAAGAATAAAAAAACAGTGTAGATTTATCGAAAATAGTTTCTGTTTTTGGTTGACTCGCCCCCACAGGTGGGGGTGAGTCGTTCGAGTCAGCGTATCTGTGGCCTGCGTAAGGGCCGGTTTGTACGTTAAAATAAGATATGCCCGCCGGAAGCGGAAACCTCCGGAGGACGGTTCGGCAGAGGCAAATAAATTGAAGACGAGGTGGACACATGGATTATCTGGAATATAACCGCGAAGCCTGGAACCGCCAGGTGGAAGATAAAAACATCTGGACTCTTCCGATGAGCCCGGAAGAGATTGCCGCTGCCCGGAAGGGTGAATGGGCGTTGGTGCTGACCCCCATCAAGAAGGTGCCTCGTTCGTGGTACGGAGACACGGTTGTAGGGAAGGATGTGCTGTGTTTGGCTTCGGGTGGTGGGCAACAAGGGCCGATTTTGGCGGCGGCGGGCGCCAGGGTGACCGTGTTTGACAACTCGCCGCGCCAGCTCGCCCAGGACCGGCAGGTGGCGGAGCGGGATGGTTTGGCCATTCAGACCGTTCAGGGAGACATGGCCGATCTGTCTGCGTTGGCAGAGGCGAGTTTTGACCTGATTTTCCACCCGGTGTCCAACTGCTTCGTGCCGGATGTGCTGCCGGTGTGGCGCGAAGCGTTCCGGGTGCTGCGCCCCGGCGGCATTTTGCTGGCGGGGTTCTCCAATCCGGTGACTTACCTTTTCGATCCCTACAAGATGAAAGAAGGCATCCTTCAGGCACGCTACTCGCTCCCGTATGCCGATGTGACCGACATGCCAGAAGAGGAGCGTCTGGCGCTGTACGGGCCTTCGCCGCTGGAATGGAGCCACACGTTGAGCGAGCAAATCGGCGGGCAGTTGGCAGCCGGTTTTCACCTGGTGGATTTCTACGAGGACACCGACAACGACGAAAGCAACCTGATCACCCGCTTCATGCAGCCTTTCATTGCCACGCGAGCGATCAAGCCACTATAAATCGAGGCTTTTTTGGGATTTATCGTGGGAGGTGCCGCATTTTGAGGTATGAGAGCGGCAAAGCCGCTCTCATACCTCAAAATGCGAATTACACCACGCTGATTCCCGGTGAACCTAAATTGACGCGCCAAAGGAAGCTGCCGCCTCCGGTTTGCCAGAATGCGGCGATCTTCTCGCGCATCGCGTCCATGCTGCCGAACAGGTCGTCTACCTGAGACTCGTAGGCGGCAGTGCTGTTTTGCCAGGCGGCGAGACCGGCGGGCGAGATAGTCCGGGTATACAGATCGGTGGTTGAAAACCCGATTGGGAACGGGTTGTACAGGTTGGCAATGTAGGGATAATCGGCGTAATAATATAAGGGGCGGCGCAGGCTTTCGGCTGCCGTGCGCACCAAGCGGTGGTCGGTGTGGTTGCCCAGGGTGAGCGGGCAGACCAGTTGGGCGTTGGGCGGGAGGTTGCGGCGCAGCCAGGTGCGCAGGCGTTGCGCCAGGCGCATCTCACCGGGGTGCACCGGCAGCCACAGGTCGGCGCCGTCATTTACCAGCGCTTCGCCGTTGGGCAGCCGCCGGTAGATGATATCCGGCAGGGTCCAATGGCGCGGGGCGGCATTGAGAAGGGCGCAGGCGGCGCGATCTTCGGCGCGGCGGAGGTTGACCACCCGCAAAGTGACCTTCCAATCGCGGTGTTTTTGCTCGGCGAAAGCGGTGAGCGGTTTACCCTTGGGGATTTGCCCTGCGCACAGTGTCCAGATTTCGACCGTTTCTCCGGATTGCACCTGTTCCCAAATCATCCC
>JAEXTI010000546.1 GCA_023406965.1 Chloroflexota bacterium | reverse complement strand
TCGCGGCCATTCCCGCCGCCGGGATGCTGCGCTCGGGCTGGGAAAAGATCGGCAAATTCGTACGCCGCACGCTGGCCGACATGGCCACCTGGTTGAAGCAGCCCGGCAGCCTGCTGCGCTCTCTGCTCTTCACCCTCATCCATCAAGCCGCGCTGTATACCACCATCTGGCTACTACTGGATGGCATGGGCGAGCCGGTGAGCTGGTGGCAAATCGGCGGAATCTGGTCATTTGTCTATTTCGTCACCCTTCTGCCCGTCTCGATAAACGGCTACGGCCTGCAGGAAGTCTCGACCACCCTGCTGTACGCCAACATGGGCGGCATCTCGACCGAAGCCAGCATCACCCTGGCCCTGCTGGTGCGCGCCATCACGGTGTTGGTCAGCCTGCCCGGCGCGTTGTTCGCACCGGCCATCATCGCCGCATCGCGCAAGAATCCGCTGCCGGAAACAGCTAAGGATCTGTCATGAAAATCAACGCAGACAAGCTCTTCTGGAGAGTTGCTTCCCTGTTAACCGTCCCCGCAGCGGCGGCTATTCTAGACAGCTTGCTGACCGGGGCAAAGGAACGAGCCTGGTTCAGTATCTCGCTCAAAATGCGCTTGTTGGCCGGGGCTGAGATAGCCCTGTTGGTGGCTTGCATTGCCTGGGCGGTGCTCACCTGGCTACGCCCTTGGGAGCGGCTGCTGCCCCCCCTGGAGCGCGCCGCAGCAAGGCTGCGCCGCCTGGGTCTGCTCAACCTGCTGCCCGCCCTGGCTTTCATCGGCGTGATCATGCTGGTGGTATTCGCCCCACACCGCGAACTTTTGGTGCTGGAGCAGACCGTGCAGGGCGTGTGGGCGCGCCTGGGATTAATCTACCTATGCTCGCTGGCAGCCGCCTTGTTCGTCAAGGCGGCGTTTCCAGCCTTGCGCCCCATCGAGGCTGTGCTAGGCGCGCTGTTCGCTTCCGGAGTAATTTATCGCGCCCTGATCTTCACCGCCGAGCTATCCGCCTCGCCTTTTAGCGTAGGCTGGTCGGAAGGCAGCCGCTTTTACTTCAGTTCGCTGTTTTACGCGCAGCGCCTTTATGGGCAGGATTTGGCCTGGCCTTTCCTACATCCATCGCGCTATCTGATGCTCAGCCTGCCCCACCTCATTCCCTCCCTGCCCCTGGCTTTTCACCGCTTCTGGCAGGTGGTGCTGTGGTTAGGCATGACCGGACTGGCGGCGTACCTGCTGGCGCGCCGGCTTAAAACGGCTCGCCCGGTGCTGGGCTGGCTGTTTGGCGCCTGGGCGTTCCTGTTCCTGTTCCAAGGCCCGGTCTATTACCACCTGCTGGTCATGGTCTGCATTGTCTTCGCCGGGTTTGACAGCAAGCGCTTTGGGAAATCCCTGGTCGTCATCCTACTGGCTTCGCTGTGGGCCGGAATCAGTCGCGTCAACTGGTTCCCGGCGCCCGCCATGTTAGGCATCACGATCTATCTGCTGGAAACGCCTTACGGTGGCAAGTGGTGGCGCTACTTCCGCCAGCCGCTCATCTGGGGGGTGGTTGGTATTGGAGCCGCAGCGGTAGCCCAGGCAGTTTATGCCATCATCTCCAAACAGCCCGACGTGTCGGCTTTCGGCTCCAGCTTCACCTCCGACCTGCTGTGGTACCGCCTGATGCCCAGCCCCACCTACCCACCCGGAATCCTGCCCATGATCGTTCTGCTCACGCTGCCCGCGTTGGCGCTGGTGGCGCTGAACCTGCGCAAGGTGCACTTTTGGCGCGGGCTGGCTCTGGCGGGCATGACCCTGGTTCTGTTTGCCGGGGGTGTGGTGGTGAGCACCAAGATCGGCGGGGGCAGCAACTTGCACAACATGGACGCCTACCTGACCGTGTTGCTGACCTGGGCTGCATTGGTGTGGGGCGGCTTGGCCGTAGACGACCAGTCAGTAGTGCAAACGCGGCTACCGTTGGCCCTGGTGCTGCTGATAGCGGTACTGCCCTTCTACCCGTTGGTGATGAGCGGCGCACCGGTGCACTACCACGACCTTCCGGCCGAACAGGCCGAGTTGCAAACCCTGCGCAACATCGCGGAACCGGCTGCCCAAGCGGGCCAGCGCGTACTATTCATGTGGAATCGCCAACTGCTCACCTTTGGTGAAATCCAGGGTGTGCCCCTGGAAGCCGACTACGAGACCGTTGAGTTGATGGAAATGGCCATGTCGCGCAACACGACCTACCTGGAACAGTTCACAGAAGACTTGCAGACGCACAAATACGGCATCATCATTTCGTCGGTGCAAAACACCAGTTATAAAGATGCCGAGGCGGGCTTCCCCGAGGAGCACAACGCCTGGACCGATGCTGTGGCGATCCCGGTGATGACCTATTACTGCGAACTGGACAGTCTACCGCTCAGCGGGATCCAAATTCTGGTTCCGCGCGTACCCGGTTCGCCCTGCGAGTAAGATTTAAGTCTTAAGAGAAAATCACCATCACGCGCTGGGTCAGTTCGATGTTCTGGCGCACGCGATCCGGCAGTTCGACCTTCTGTCCCCCCGGATTGACATTGAGGGGCTGCACCCAGACCATGTCGCGCCCGGCCTGGATGTGCACGGTGAGAACGGGGATGCCCAGCAACAGGGCCCGACGGCGGTCGTCGAAGAACGTCCGCGCGGCAGTCTCGTTGAGGCTACCCACCACAAAACGTTCCGAGAATTTCAGATCTTCCGGGAAATCCACCCGGGTCAGGCTGCCGCGGCTCATAGCTTTATTGATGACCATGTCCAGCAGACTGCCCACCATCCCGCCCATCTTGCCGGGGATTTCGGGCATGGCGAAAATTGACAGGCGCGGCACGCTCAACTCGGGCGAAGCCACCAGGAGCATGGTCTCACCCAGCGCTGTGGAGTCTTCGCCGCTGTCGTCTATCAGGCTGAACCAGTAGAAGGTGGCCTCGCCCAGCTTGCGCCAGTAGGCGTACTCGATGCGCAGAGCGTTGGCCCGCCCGCTCATGTATAGGCTGCGGACGCGCTCCAGCAGGTCGGCAGTATCCGTTAGACGTTGAAAAGCCATCTGGGCGGCCATTTCATCGCGCGAAGAGCGTTTGCGGCGCTGCGCCCAAATCACGCCAATCACAGCCAGGACGATCAGGCCTACGATGCCCGCAATGACAAGGATTCCTATAAACGTTGATGTGTTTACCATAGATACGATTGTACAGCAAATCATCTTTTAGAGAGTGACTGGCGAATTTCGGAAGTTACGGGGTGTAACCACTTCCCCACTGAGGGTTACCAATACTACAATAAAGCATGGCCTTTTCGCAGCCGACAAAATATCACCGAATATTATTTTTCCTCAGCATAGTGCTGATCATTTTAGGTTTATGTCTGCCCTGGTTTGTAGGTGGTGATTTTGTAACAACCTATAGACCGCCTCTTGTTTTCAAGTGGATGACAACTTTTCCTGAAGCAGGAGGGCGGATCCAATTACCGTCTATTGAACAAAATATATCTAGCGGGTATTTATCACTACTTGGAGTAAGTTACCTTATCTTCGTCTGGCTCAAGAGATTGTCCTCACAATATATAAGGTGGACAACTCTTGGGGTTGCTCTGTTTTTTCTCTCGATATCCATTTATTACCTTATTTCACTATGGGGATCCTATATCAAAGGTGGCATAATTGATCTCTCTCCACCAGGGTTTGGCCTATATGTATTTTTCATGGGTGCGCTGATCCTCTTTACAATAAGCCTACTTTCGGCAAGAAATAATAAAAACTAACGCAACCCAACGGCGAGGCTAACAGGTTGTGGTCGGTGTAGGGGGCGAATCTCGCCTCGCCGCTACAAGGATTTTTTTTGGAATGGTTGCCCCGGAAGGATTGTGCCCACATTTCGCACCTCAACCCGGCATCAAATAACATTTTTGCACCTGAGGGCCAAGTAAAGCAATCACTTGTTGCTGGACGGGACGCAAGTTCAGCAATTTACGGACGACAACCAACTCATTTTGA
>JAEXTI010000537.1 GCA_023406965.1 Chloroflexota bacterium | reverse complement strand
CAATCGCTGGCACATCTCCGGCGATGGCTACTTCACCAAGCAGACTCATGCGCTTCTGGAGGCGGCTCTCCCGGCCCCCAAGGTCTTGCTGACCACTTCCTGCACGCACGCCCTGGAGATGACCGCCTTGCTGCTTGATATCCAACCCGGCGATGAGGTCATCCTGCCTTCTTTCACCTTTGTCTCCACGGTCAATGCCTTCGTTTTGCGCGGGGCCAAACCCGTCTTCGCCGACATCCGCCCCGACACCTTGAACCTGGACGAGGCCCGGCTGGAAGCGCTGATCACCTCCCGCACGCGCGGCATTGTGGTGGTGCACTACGCCGGGGTGGGCTGCGAGATGGATGCCATCCTGGCCATTGCCGCCCGGCACGGCATCCCCGTGATTGAAGATAACGCTCACGGCTTGTTCGGACGCTACAAGGGCAAAAGCCTGGGCACCTTTGGTGCAATGGCCACCCTCAGCTTCCACGAAACCAAGAACTTCACCTGCGGCGAGGGTGGCGCCATCATCATCAACGACCCCGCCCTCATCGAGCGCGCCGAGATCATCCGCGAGAAAGGCACCAACCGCAGTCGTTTCTTCCGCGGGCAGGTGGATAAATACACCTGGGTGGACGTCGGTTCCAGTTACCTGCCTTCCGATATTCTGGCGGCTTTTCTCTACGCCCAATTCCAGCACCGCGACAAGATGCAGGGCACGCGCCAACGCATCTGGGAAACCTACGCCGCCGGTCTGGCCGATTGGGCCGCGCAAAATGGCGTGGGGCTGCCAGTCATCCCCGCCCACTGCGATCAGGCCTACCACATGTTTTATATGCTTCTGCCCGATCTGGCGTCGCGGCAGGGCTTGATTATGCACCTCAAATCGCTGGGAATTCAGGCCGTTTTCCACTATCTGCCCCTGCACCTGTCCGACATGGGCCTGCGTTTTGGCGGCAAGCCAGGCGACTGCCCGGTGACCGAAGAAATCAGCGACCGCCTGGTGCGCCTGCCGTTTTTCATCACCCTCGATCCAAAAGATCAGGTCAGGGTCATCGAAGGCGTGCAATCCTTCCAGGTCAAATAACCCAATCATCCTCGGGTCGGGAAACCCGACCCCTACAAAACCGAAACGGTTGATCCTCTTGTAGCGCGGGTTTCTTACCCGCGTCTGAAACCTCTGGTAAGCACCGGTAGGCGCGTGGTCTCCGCGCCTGGATTGTGTTCAACCATCCTCGGGTCGGGAACCCCGACCCCTACAAAACCGAATGGCTCTGCCTCTTGTAGCGCGGGTTTCCTACTCGCGTCTGAAACCTCTGGTAAGCACCAGTAGGGGCGCGGTCTCCGCGCCCGGAATGTGTTCAACCAATATCGGGTCGGGAACCCCGACCCCTACAAGCAGGGGATACCCATACAAATATCCTCAACGATATCAAAACCGTTGCATCTTCATTGCAAAAAGGGTGATTCTTGTTTGTGCAGACAACTCAATGTTGTACAATAAGGTGAAACTGTAAGGTGATTGTAAGGTCGAAGGGAAGGGGAATGTTACGGATGAAAGCTAGCCGATTTTTCTATGCGTTGCTTATTGGTGTACTGATCCTCAGCACGGGCCTCCAACCGGTTTCTGCCAGCGCCCCTCAAGCGCCCGCGGCACAAACCACCCAGGTCCCGCTGCCGATGGTCGCGGTACACGTCTCCGAGTTCACCCAGGCGCTGGCTACCATGCCTGCCTCCGGCTCCACACCCACCGGCTCTGGAGCCACCGGTTACCAGTGGTGGCAGCCCTGGTGGACCTATTCCCTCATCACCGAATCAGTCAAAGAAGCCCTGCGCTCCGATGGCATCCCCTACACTGTGATCACCGACGCCGACATCGCCTCCGGCGCCTTGCTCAACCCCGACGGCTCCCCGCGTTACCCCATCGTCATCAGCCTGGCAGCCGAAGCGGTTGCCGATAACGAAATCGCGCCCCTGCGCAGCTACGTGCAGGCAGGTGGTTTCTTGTTCGCCGGTTCTTCTTCCTTCACGCGTTATCCCGACGGCTCCCCGCGTGGTAACTTTGCCCTGGCCACGGAAATGGGTCTGAACAGCACCACCACCAGCTTGCAAAACTGGGCCTTAGACCTGAACTTCACCCGCACCGGTGATCACCGCCTGACCGCCCACATCCCCACTGGGACGATTCCCTGGTCCATGCCCCAGACTGCCGACGAGAAGATTTTCTACATCGCCCAGCATTACGTCTGGCGCGTCGCGGCCAACGGGGCCGAGGTGCTGGCTAACGGCGGGCAAGGTCCCGTACTCGCTACCCAATCCTACGGCAGCGGGCGCTTCCTATACTACAGCCTGCTCCAGCCCTTGATCGGCCACGGCGGCTTCGACGTGAGTATGTATTCGTACCTGATCTTCCGCGAAGCCATCCAATGGGCTTTTGAATCTCTGCAAGTGCCCATGCTCACCCTCAGCGAGTGGCCTTTCCCCTACGACGCGGCCTTCAACATGCGCCACGATTTCGAAAACTTCCCCGAGCTTATCACCTCCATCGAAAGCTCGTCCGCTTATGAGGCCTCCCTGGGCGTCAAAGGGGATTATTACTTCACCACCGGCGTGCTGCGCGCAG
>JAEXTI010000530.1 GCA_023406965.1 Chloroflexota bacterium | reverse complement strand
GCCCGGCATGCTCCAGTCAACGGGCGCTTCATCTGGAGGGGGGAAACCAGTCACGATCTCGCCGGGTGTCGTGCTTTCCCATCCGCGGCCATTGTATCGGGTGAAGATCTCGCTGCGCCAGTAGTGCTTGGGGGGCGCATCAACAGAGGCCGAGCCTTGTACCAATTCTTCAGGCAGCGGGGCGGGATCATCTACACCGACCCAAAATACGGTGGTGTTGCCGGTGGGCGGCGCGTTGCCCAGGTCGGCCAGGTCGGGCGGCTGGACATAGGGAATACCCCCTGCGCCTTCGCCTTCCGCGGCGGTCGGGGGATTCACGCCGCCAAAGGCTTGTTCAACGCGCTGGCTCATGCGGCTGCGGCTTTTCTCGAGCATTTCTGAGAGTACCTGCAAACCCTCGCGGGTGCCTACGTAGGGGGTGAGCAGAGTGAATGATGCGACCAGTAAAGCCGCCAGTACAGCCCATCCGCTCCAATCGAGGGCGATGTCTTCAGGATAATCCACCCGGCGGCGCAGCCAATCGGCGCGGCGCTTGCCGTAAGCTGCACAGGCCACCAGCAGCAGGGCAATACCTAGCCCGACCGCCAGAGAAAAACGGGCCTGCCGGCTGAGGTGGAAGTTGACAGCCATTAAGAAGACGGCGGGCAGCAGCCCGACCAGGGCCTGGTGCTTACGCATGGCCCACCAGGCCAGCCAGGCAAGCGCCCACCAGGCGAGAATGCCAAAGATCAGGTCGAATAGGCCGGTGTCGCGGATGGACTCGCCCTGCTGGAGGGCGGAAATCCAGCCGGAAGCGCGCAGCCAAAAAGCAACCAGCCGCAGGTGAAGAGTTTCTACCGTGGGCCAGAAGGGTGATTTGAACCAGGTGAACAGCGAGGGCGATACTTTTCCAACCAGGTTGCCGGTGATCACAATCGAGAGCAAGCCGGTTGCCAGGATGGTAAATGGGCCGGAGAAACGACTGTAAGCCAGCAGCGCGCCGTAGACCCAGCCCAGAAACAGGGTTGTGGTGATGACGGTGCTGCCGGTCACCCAATGGGCTTTATCCACCGAATGGGCCATGACGGCGGTCAGGGCGGTACCCAGCGCCAGCACGACCCATTCCTTAAGCAGCGCGCTGCGGGCATCTTCCAGCAGGCGCAGCGCCTTGTCCGGTAGTTCGGCCACCCAGCCCCAGACGACGCGCAGGTGCTTCATTTTGACTCCTGCGTTTCGGGTTGCCCAGCAAAAATTAGGGCAGCCGAACGGCGCGGACTGCGGCGGGCGACAGCTTTACCGGTGCCGAAGGTGGTGAATTCCCAGCGGCTCAGTTCGCCGTAAATGCCCTGGAGGGGTTGGAGGTCGCCCCGCCGGATCAGGCTGCTCTTCAGACCGGCTTCAGCCAGGAGCGGCAGGAAGGTCTCCGCCTGGCCCTGCCCGCCGAAAGAGAATGGGTCGAGCAGGTAGACTTGCGCGGCTGTTCCGGCGCGGCGGCGGACCAGGTGTTGTAGGGGGGCCACCCAGGCCGCATCCAGCGAAGGGGTGATGAGCAGGAGCAGGTCGCGGGGGGAGATGAGCCGGGTCAGGTCTTCCAGCGCGGCAGAAAGATTGGCTTGCGGGCTGGGGTGGAGCGGAGCCAGGCTGCGCAGCAGGGTCCACAGGTGCTCGGGGGTGCGCTGGGGCAGCAGGACGAGAGGCGTGGAACCGGGGGCGAACAAACCAACCGACAATTTTTCTCGTAGCAGTTGGGCAGCCAGAGACGCAGCCAGGAGAATGGCTGTCTCTTCGGTCGAGTCGGCTCCCTCGCCGCAGTGGGCCTGAGCGTCGAGATCGGGGAGAATCCACACCCGCGAGGCGGCCTCAGGCTCGAAGAGCTTGACAAAGGGTTCGGCGCGGCGGGCGGTGGTGGGCCAGTGGATGCGGCGCAGCGGGTCGCCGGGCTGGTAGTTGCGCACGCTCATGCTGTCGATGGTTTCGGCGGTCTGGGGCTGGTTGAGGGGGCGGCGGTCGCCGTGCGCGCCGCGGTGAGCCAGCAGTTCGGGCGGCAGGGCCGCCAGGGGCGGGTAGACCAGCACTTCCTGCGGCTGGAGGTACGTTTGGCGGGCCTGGAACACCCCGAACGGCTCGCCCAGAGTCAGTTCCCAGGGGCCGAGGACGAACACCCCGCGGCGCGCGCAGATGGTGTGGGGTCGCCAGGTGAGGGTGCTGCCGCTGCCCACGGCGCGGATGCTGGAGACAGTGTAGCCGGGCATGTCGGAGCGGTCGATGAATTCGGCCCACAGCACGGGCAGGCACGAGCGGTTGTCCATCGAAACCTGCTCTTCCATCTCATCGCCGACCTGCATGGCAGCAGAGAGAATCTGCCGCCGGGCATGGACTTGGAGGGCCATACTGCGTGCCCACAGCACGGAGAGGAGCAGCAGCCCGGTGAGGGCGGTCAGGCACATGAGCACAACCGGGGAAGGGGCGAGGATGTACCAGACTAGCAGGAGGAGGAAGAGGAGGAAAGGCAGGGGCTGGAGCAGTTCGATGGAGATTAGCCGGGCAGAGTTCTCCTGGCGGCGACGCCAGAGAACCCAGGGCAGGCGCAGCCGGCGTGCCCAATAGGCCATGCGAACTTTTGAAGGTGGCATGGATTTATTATATGCAATTTGGTACGCAACGACATGTGAAGGGGCAATTCATGAATTGCCCCTTCACATGTCGTTACAGTATCCAAAAATGATCAGACGCGGTTCCAGCGGCGGATGACGGCGGGAACCTGGCCCAAATCGGCAAGCACAGCGTCGGCCAGGGCGCGCACCTCGTCGCCGGGGGGCTGCATGTCGGGGACGAGCACTGAGCGCATCCCGGCGGCATGCGCGGCGCGGATGCCGGCTTGCGAGTCTTCCAGGACGACGCAGGCGGCGGGAGCGATGCCCAACTGGCGGGCGGCCTCCAAGAACAGGTCGGGGGCGGGCTTGCCGCGCTGCACCTGGTCGCCGGTGACGATGATCTTAAAGTACTGGCGAATCCCGGCGATGGTGAGCTTTAGTTCGGCCAGCTTTGCGTAAGTGGAAGAAGCCACGGCCTTGGCCAGGTTTTCTGTTTCCACGAAGGCCAGCAAATCCAGCAGGCCGGGTTTGAGGGGGATGCCCTCCGTGGTGACCAG
>JAEXTI010000526.1 GCA_023406965.1 Chloroflexota bacterium | reverse complement strand
GTCGAGACCGTGCCCTGGCGCGAATACCAGCCCTCCAGCCTGCGCTCGCTGCTCGGGCTGTTCAACCCCACGCCCCGCTCGGTGGTGGACACCTTTTCGCCGCAAATGGCCGAGAAAATTCAGGCAGTGTTGGCCCGGGGCAGCTTTGACCTGGTCATCGCCTCGCAGACCGACATGGCTGCCTACCAGCCCTATTTTGGCAGTGTTCCTGCCCTGCTGGAAGAAGTCGAGACCGGGATCATCTACCAGGAGTTTGCTCAAGCAAAAGGCATGTCCCGCTTGCGCAGCGCCCTGACCTGGTGGAAGCAGCGCAGCTATCTGCGGCGGCTCCTCCCGCGCTTCGCGGCCTGTACAGTGGTCTCGGCGCAAGAAGCCGCCCTCATTCAGTCCGCGGTGCCCGCTGTTCGCCGCGTAGAGATCATCCCCAACGGCTTCGACCTGCAATCTGCTCGCTTGGTGCAGGGGGACCCTCAACCCAATACACTCATCTACTGCGGCTCGTTTCGCTATTTTGCCAATCACGAGGCCATGCTCTGGTTTGTGAAGGAGGTCTTCCCGCTGATCCGCGCCCAAATTCCCGCCGCCCGCTTGACCATCACCGGCGACACCGCCGGGCGCGACTTTCCAACCGTGGAGGGCGTGCATTTAGCCGGTCACGTCCTGGACGTGCGCCCGCTGGTGGCCTCGTCCTGGCTCAGCCTGGCGCCCCTGACCGTGGGTGGCGGAACGCGCTTGAAAATCCTCGAGTCCTTTGCTTTGCGCACACCCGTTGTGGCGACTTCTAAGGGTGCCGAAGGCCTGGCTGCAAATTCGGGCCAGCATCTGCTCATCGCTGATACCCCTGTTGATTTTGCCGCGCAAGTGGTATCTTTATTAAAAGACTCGCATCTTCGCCAGAGACTGACCGAGCAAGCTTTTCGGCTGGTGGAAGAACAGTACGATTGGGCGGTGATCCTGCCTCGTTTCCTGGCGCTTGTTGAGAGCGCAGCCGCGGAGAGAAAACCATGAAACCCGCGCAATTCCGCAAAATTCCTCGTCTTGATGATTTCATCCGCAACGTAACCCACTGGCGCGAGTGGATGGAAGTCAACCAGCCTCGCCTGGTGCGCTTTGGAGTGGTTGCCCTGGTGGTGCTCTTCTGCCTGGCGGTCATTCCCCTGCTGGTCTCGCGCAATATGCGTATGGCCATGCTGGCCCTGGGCGGCATAGTCGGGCTGGCGGGGGTGTGGGTGTTGGTGCGCAATCCCTCCTGGGGCTACATTCTGGTCATCCCCGTGGCTCTGCTTGTGCCGTATGGCATCAGCACCGGTACCGGCACCAGCCTGAACGGCGCCGTGCTCATCGTGGCGGCCCTCTTCGCCTTGTGGATCCTGGGCATGATCGTGCAAGGTGAGTTTCGCGTCATGCGCAGCCCGGTGGTGGCTCCGGCCCTGTTGATGATCGCCGCCACCCTGCTCGCTTTTGGCATCGGCCAATTGCCCTGGTTCCTCACCGAGCACGCCTCCATTGGCGCGCAGCTCGGCGGGGTGATGATTTTTGTCTTTGCCATGGGCTGCCTGCTAACCGTGGCGCACACGCTCACCCAAAGCGCGTTGAAGTGGATGGTATGGGTCTTCCTGGCCCTCTCCACCGTGTTTGTCATCGCACGCTGGCAATCCAATAGCTTATACCCGATCTTGGACCGTTTCGCCGACGGCTCCACGGGCAGCATCTTCTGGGTGTGGCTGGCCACCCTCACCACTGGGCAATTGCTCTTCAATCGCAAACTGCATATCGCCGTCCGCGGTTGGTTGGGCGTGCTGCTAGCCATCACGATGTACGTCATGCTCATCCAGGGCCAAACCTGGACCTCCGGTTGGCTTCCGGCTTTGGCTGGGATGGGTGTCATGATCTGGATTGGCTGGAAGAAGCTGCGCCTGCCGCTCATCATTGGCGCGCTGCTCATTGCCGTCCTCCAATTTGCCGACATCCGCTCGGCCGTCATGGTGGGTGATAATGAATACAGCCTGATGACCCGTGTGGAAGCCTGGAAGATCATGTTTGAGATCATCAAAGTCAACCCCATCACCGGGGTCGGCCCGGCCAATTACTACAACTACACCCTCCTGTTCAAAATCGCCGGGTACGCCGTGCGTTTCAACTCCCACAGCCAGTATATCGACTTGTTGGCCCAAACCGGCATTTTGGGTTTCGGCCTGTACACCTGGCTAATGGTAGCCTTGCAAAAACTGGCCTGGGATTTGCTTGGTAAAACACCCTCCGGCTTCATACACGGGTTTATTGCCGCCGCGGTGGGAGGGGTGGCGGGCACGGTTTTGGCCGGGTTCTTGGGCGATTGGGTCATTCCCTTTGTCTATAATGTGGGCATGGAAGGCTTCCGCGCCAGCCTCATCGGCTGGATGTTCCTGGGGGCCGTGGCTGCCGTCGATCGCTGGTTGAAATCCGGCGAGCTGGTCAAGGCTGATCCGGCTCTAGCGAAAGAAGGCTAGCGGCGTATGGACATCTCCGTCATCATCGTCAACTGGAACACCCCCGACCTGACCTTGCAATGCCTGGAGTCGCTGTACGCCAATCTGCCCACTGCCTCGCTGGAAACTTTTGTGGTGGATAACGCCTCCGGCGATGACAGCCTGGAGCGCATCCGCGCCGCCTTCCCGCAGGTGACCCTTCTGGCCAATGCAACCAACCTCGGCTTCGGCGCGGCCAACAATGTGGCCCTGCGCCAGGCCCAGGGCAAGTACCTGCATCTGGTCAACTCGGATGTCATCTTGCTGCCCGGCGCGCTGCAAACCCTGTTCGACTTTATGGAAGCCCATCCACAGGTAGGCGCCTCGGGTTCCCGTTACGACAACCCCGACCGCAGCCTGCAAACCTCCTGTTACCCCTTCCCAACCCTTGCGCGTGAAGCCTGGCGCCTGTTCCACCTCGACCGCCTCAAAACCTTTGGCGTCTATGACATGGAACAATGGGACGCGAGTACGCCTCGCTCCGTGGACGTGTTGCAGGGAGCCAGCCTGTTTCTGCGCCGCGCCGCCCTCGACCAGGTGGGCTTGTTTGACCCCGATTACTTTATGTATACCGAGGAAGTCGATCTGTGCTTCCGCTTGCAAAAAGCCGGCTGGCAGTTATTCTGGGTGCCAGAATCAAACGTCATTCACCTGGGCGGGCAGAGCACGCGCCAGGCCGCTCAGAAGATGTTCATTGAGCTGTACCGCAGCAAGCACGTTTTCTTCCGTAAGCAGTACGGCAAGGTTTCTGCCGGGCTGTACCGCTTCGTCTTAACCCTCTCGGCGCTGGCCCGTCTGGCGGCTGCTCTGCTGGCGGCCTTCCAGCCCGAGCCGCGCCGCTCGCAAAGTCGCGCCGTGGCAGCCAATTACCGAAAATTACTACAGGTGTTACATGAATTCTAGGGATGCTTTTCCGCTCCATTCTCCCTCCCAGGGAGAAGGGCCGGGGATGAGGGTAAATCCTGGTCTACCACGATCTTACGAAAGGGTTGACACCAATATCCATGATTGATCCCCTTCTAATCAACAAAGTCTGGACCGGCTTGCGCGGTTCGCAAGCCCTGCCTCCGTCTCCTCCGGTCGATCGAGCCGCCCTCGAGGCCGCCCTCGCCTGGATCGATGCAGCCTGGCAGGCCGCCCGCCAGCGCGGCGTGTCCAAGGGCTACGACCTCCTCCGCGGAAGCTGGGCTCCGCCCTATCCCGAGACCACCGGCTATACCATCCCCACCTTGCTCAACGCCGCCGAACTGCTCCAACGCCCGGCCTTGCAGCGCATGGCCCTGGCGTTGGCCGATTTTCTCCTGGATAGCGCCACTCCCGACGGCGCGGTGGTGCACTGGCAGGCGGGCCAGGGCAGCGAACCGGTGATCTTCGATACCGGGCAAGTGCTCTTCGGTTGGGTGGCAGCGCACCGTTTCTCGAAGGACCAGCGCTACCTGGATGCTGCTTCGCGGGCGGGCCGCTGGCTGGTCCAGCAGCAATCCGAGAGCGGATCGTGGCAGAAGTTCCAGCACCTCGGCGTGGAAAAAGTGATCGATACCCGCGTGGCCTGGGCCTTGCTGGAACTGGACGCCCTCCAGCCGGACGAGCGTTTGCGCGATGCGGCCCGCAAAAACCTGGATTGGGCCTGTTCCATGCAGCAATCGGACGGCTGGTTTGA
>JAEXTI010000417.1 GCA_023406965.1 Chloroflexota bacterium | reverse complement strand
CCCATTACGTGGACGGCGCGGCGACGTTGACGGTGGAGACGCGCTTTGTGGAGGTTGGGCAGGATAAGGGGGCCAAGTTTGAGGAGGCTAAGCCTGCCGCGCGCACGGAGATTAAACTGGATGGGGATAATTCGAGTGTGCTGCCGATGATGAAGAATGAAAGCGGGGCGTTGGAGGTGGACGCAACCGTGTATGAATTGCACATGAAAAACGTGCAAGCGGCTATCGAGTACCGGGCGAAGATGGTGGGACAGTTGCTGAGCGCGTTGCAGTCGCTGCGGGGGTAGAAGAGGCTGGAGGCAAGTTCTTATTGAGAGAAAGTCGCGCTACGGATGATAGCGCGACTTTGTTGTGGTTTTCGTAACTACCTTGACAATGTCACATTAGACTAATCGTCACATGGTATGGCTTTGATCGGCGGGCTAAAGCCCTTCCTCAGTACAACGAAGTCCCTTCGGGACTGGTTTCTTGAGTCCGTAAGGGCTTTGATGTACTGAGCAGGGGCTTCAGCCCCGCAATTTGAGGAAATGTGACATTGTCAAGCTACTCAGAGGGTGGGGAAAATTCTCGACTCTGGCTGAGTGGTTATTGGTGTTCTAGTTTTCTTTGCCGGGGAGGGATGGTTGCTTGAAGAGCGCCGCAGCCGCCAGGCGGACGCCGATGAGCGCCAACAGGCTGAGGAAGAAGGACGTGACGAAGTTGAATTCAAATTGCAGGAGCTGGATTAAGCCAGCCAGGGCTAAACCGGATCCGAGCACCACGCCCAGGCGCAGGAGGTGGCGTTTTTCGGAGGCGCGGGCAGTTTCGGGCGGGGAGAAGGCCTTCAAGCGGGGGTAGAAGCGGCTGAGATCCCAGGCGGCCAGGGCGGCGAACCCGCCCAGCAATCCAAAGACGAGGGGCTGAACGAGCATAATGAAGGCATCCAAGCCGAGGAGCGCAGCAAAGGCCAGGTGGACGAACAGACTGCGCTGGTAACGCATGCCCAGGTACCAGAATGCGCCGGCCAGGAGTGTTCCGGCAATGCCCCACCACAGGCCTTCCAGGACATACCCCGTGAAGGGCAGGGCAACGGCGGCGATGAGCGTGATGATGAGTATGAGGCGGGTGTTCATAATCGGCGGCCTCCGGATTGGGGTGTGCGCGCCATGAGAGCTTGCAAAACAGGGTCGAGAGCTTCGCGAACATTCCAATCAGCGACCACGATGCCGGAGCGGCGCAAACGGTTGATTTGCAGGCGACGCTCGGCGGAGGCAATGCGCAAGGCAATCTGATCGGCCCAATCGTCTCTTTGGGTTTCGGTTTCAAAGCTGATCGGGTTGGGACTGACCAAAAGGACGTGGTAGCCCTTGGCGCAAAGATGCGGCAACACTTTTTCATCGTCTGGCAGCAGCGGGCTGATGAGGATGATTTGGGAGCGCGAGGGGAAGAAGCGCGTGGGGAGGTTGTCGAGCTTTTCCAGGGCGTAGTTGAAGCCCGGGTTGGCGCGGGCAAGCAGGCGCAGGATGTTCTGGCGCTGGATTTTGCCATAGCCGGGGAAAGCCCGGTCGATGGAGGAACCATAGACGAGCATACCCACGCGGTTGCCTTCGTTGAGGAAGTTTTCGGCCAGATCGGCGGCGGCGCGGACGGCGTGCTCGAACAGGTTGCCCGTGCCGGCTTGCGCGTAAGCGGGCTGGCGAGCATCGAGGATGATGCCGACATCGGCGATGCGCTGCTGTTCGAAGACGTTGGTAATGAGCTGTTGTTCCTGGCGGGCGGAAAGTTTCCAGTTGATGTGGCGCAACTCATCGCCCGGCTCATATTCGCGCACGGTGTAGAAATCGATGCCGGTGCCGGCCTGGCGAGCCGGGATGGGACCGGCAAAGCCGCGCGTCTGAGGCGGGCGGATGGGGATGTGGCGCATGTGGCGGGGCAGCGGCTGGATAATCAGTTGAGAGCCGGTTTCGAGTGCTTTGGTGATTTGGAACAGGCCGGTGTGCTCGCTGACCGACGCGGTGACATCGCCAAAGAAGAAATCGCCCCGGTTGCCTTCCACGGTGTACGACCATTCGATGTGCTGGCCGGGGGCGAGTGAGGTGAGCAAAAAGGTGCGGCCTTCGATCAGGCTGAGGTGGGCAGGCAGCGGGTCATCCAGGTACAGTTCGGGCAGCGCGGGGCCGTTGTTGGTGACGCTCAGGCGCACCTCAACGGGGCGGCCCGGAGAGATGCGGTCGGCGCTGAGTGTGCGTTGAATGCGCAGGTCTGCTTGCTGAGGGGCCGACCAGACGGCTTCGATCAGGTATAGACAGAAGCCGGCAGCCAGAGCCAGGATGCCGCCGGAGCGCATGGCAACTCCGGCGATGGCCAGGCCAAAGATCAGCGCGCAGAACAGAATCGTACGCGGGCGCATGAGCTAGCGAATGACGGGGACGGGAACGGCTTGAATCACCTCGGCCAAGACGCGGTCGGCGGCTTTGGGAGTGGTCCACAAATCGGGTTCGAGGACCAGGCGGTGATGGAGGGCGGGGATGATGAAGGACTTGATATCATCCGGCAAGACGTAATCGCGGCCTTGCATGGCGGCCCAGGCGCGGGTGAGTTTGAGCAAAGCCAGACTACCACGAGGGCTGGCGCCGACCACCACCTGGCGGTGGGTGCGGGTGTGGTTCACCAGTTCGACGATGTAACGCTCAATGTCTTCCTGGACGTAGACGTCCTCGATGGCTGCGCGCATGGCCAGCACGCCTTGGGCGTCGATGACCGGATTGAGGGTGAAGGCATCCTGGCGGCGTTCGCGGCGGCGGCGAAGGATTTCACGCTCTTCGTCGACGGTGGGATAACCCACAGCCAGCTTCACCAGGAAGCGGTCGAGCTGAGCTTCGGGGAGGGGGAAGGTGCCTTCATATTCGATGGGATTTTGGGTGGCGATGACGATGAAGGGATCGGGAAGCTTGAGGGTTTCGCCTTCCAGAGTGACCTGGTATTCTTGCATGGCTTCGAGGAGGGCGGATTGGGTGCGGGGTGAAGCCCGGTTGATTTCATCGGCCAGAAGGACGTTAGTGAAGAGAGGCCCCTGGCGGAGGACAAACTGGTTCTCGGCGCGGTTGAAGATGTAGCCGCCGGTGATGTCTCCGGGGAGCAGGTCGGGGGTGAATTGGATGCGCTTGAAGGTCATGCCCAGGGCGGTGGCAAAGCTGTTTGCGATGAGGGTTTTGGCCAGGCCGGGGAAGTCCTCGAGGAGGATGTGGCCGCCTGCCAGAATGACGGCCATGATTTGCTTGAGCAAATCATCTTTGCCAACGATGGCGCCACCCACTTCTTTGATGACCTGATTGGACAGATCGGATACTTCGTTAATTGTTATCTGACTCACGGGAGACCTCCAATTCTTTTTCAATGAATGCAATAATCATCTCAACTTCGGCATGGGCCGGAGTGTGTTGGGCGGGTTTGTTTCTTCTGGATCGTTTTCGGTTGAAGATTTTCTCTATCCAGGTTTGCTTGGGACGAACTGTTTTAAAGCGGCGGGCGCGCAGGAGTTCACAGATTTCGGGGGGAAGGTTGAGGGTGCCATCTTCGGCCATGCGCAAGACCTGCCCGGGCGAAAGCTCTTCGTGCAGGGCGTAGATGTTGGCGATGAGGCGAGAAAGTTCAAAGGCCAGGTTTTCGCTGGCAAAGTTGCTGTTGTCGAACGATTCGAGATAATGGCGCCAGTTGCGGAAACGAGAGTTGCTCCAGCCTGAGGTGAACTTTGCAGCACGCCCGGTGGGAGCGGGGATGACCTGGGCAGCGAAGGTGTAGAGCAGCAGCAGGCCGATGACCACCAGAATGGCCCAATAAACCACCTGATCGATGCTGCGCAACATGCGGTTGATCTCGAAAAACAAGGAAGCTAGAGGCAGGATGATAGTTTCATTGACGGCATCTTGCATGAAGATGAATAGATAGGCCTCCACGAGGAGCGTGACCAGCAGAAGGGCTGTGAGAACCAGGGTGCGACGCGTTGGGCGGAGTTTCATGCGCTGGACTCCGGCGGGCGGATGGCATTGATGATGGAGGTGAGACTGTGGATGGCCTGCTGGTGCTCTTTGGGGCCGGCGGGGCGCTGGCTGTAGCGGACCATCTCGAACAGATGGGTGAGTTCATTGACCGGGCGAGCCGGAAGGCCCTTGGTGACCAGCACCTGCCCAAATTCACTGGGGGTCATGTCAATGGGGCGGGTGATGTTGCGCTGTTTGGCAACCGTCGAAAGCATACGCTGGTAGCAAAGCAGGATGGTTTCGCGGAGATCGCCCCCGGCGTAGAGCGAATCGAGGGCTTCTTGCACCTCTTCGGTGATGGCCCTGATGGTGGCAGTTTTCTCCTTGCGTAGGGTGAGACGAACAATCCAGAATACCCCGGCGATGGCCACGAAGATCGTCAGGACTACCACCACCGTGGCGATGTTGACAAAACCTTGGGGCACTTCGGGCACTTCGGTTTGGGCCATGATGTCGATGGGGGCTTCGGTGGATTGTTCCAGCAGGGCAGGGTCTCGGACGATGTTGGGTCCCGATCGCTGGGCGGCCTCGCGCACGAGGATGAGCGCCAGAATGAGGAGGAAGATGAGGGGTAAATCGGAGATAAGGCGTTTGCGAGTCTTTTTGTCGAAGATGAGCAAGATGATGTAGAGGGGCAAGATGATGATGGACAGGGACAACAACCCGCGCATGAAGGTTACGAAGATTTCACTCGGGGCAGAGAACGGCATTTGGTTCTCTTCGACGGTCATCATCTCGGCAGGGAGGGGTTCACCTTCTTCAAAGATTAATCCGTTCATTCCACCTGCCAATAAGAT